>JAYEHA010000453.1:0-8020 GCA_034659335.1 Bacillota bacterium | reverse complement strand
AATCATATAATTTATTAAATCAATATATAGATAAACCGATTAAAACTGAGTTAGAAAGGGCAGGAATTATTCAGTTTTTTGAAATTTCTTTTGAACTATCGTGGAAATTAATGAAAGACTATCTTGTAAGCACAAGAATTTTGCGTTAATAGTCCAAGGGAAACAATTAAGCGAGCGTATCAAATTGGATTAATTGAAGATGGACATATTTGGATTTATGCTCTTTCAGATCGAAATTTAACTGTTCATACTTATGACGAAAAATTTGCAAAGAAAATGTTAGAAGATATTATTAATGTTTATTTTCCTAAGTTAAAAGAACTTTATTATAAGTTGGGTGATCAGTTATAGAAAAGTATGGATTATTACGTCGGGATTTAGAATATATTTTAGAAGCAATTAAACATTATATTGAAATTGATGAAGTTATTTTATTTGGAAGTAGAGCAATGGGTAATTTTAAGAGTGGTTCTGATGTTGATTTAGCTGTGCTAGGAACGGATATTAATAGAAAAATTATAAGAAAATTAAGTGAAGATTTAAATGAAAATTATCCTTTACCTTATTTTTTTGATGTAATATCCTATTATGATATTTCAAATAAAGAACTGAAAAAACATATTGATGATGTTGGAAAGAAAATTTTTTGAAAGAATTATTAAGGAGAGTTCCTATAATTATATGATGATACAAGGTATAAAATAATGAAACTCTTTAAAATGATTTTTAATATTGAAAAGTGGACTCACGGAAAAAGTCAAAAAACTGAAGAGTATAAGAAAGTTTTGGGATTAAATATATAATATATTATAGCCTTGTTTTTCAATAAATTTTATTAAATCACTAGATAACAAACTAAGAGTTGCAGTATTTCTGTTTGGATGAAATGTTGCTTTTTCACTTTTAAGAATTTCATTATCAATAACTACTATTACTTTATTTTGAGTATCATTAATTAATCCAAATGGGCCTACTGAACCTGGTTCTAAATTTAAATATTTTTTTAATCTTTTACTTGATGCAAAAGATAAATTTGTACTGTTTATTTTTTTAGACAAAGCTTTAAGGCTAATTTTTTTATCTTCTAATAAAATCACCAAGTAATGTTCATTTCCTTTTCTATTTCTTAAAAATAAATTTTTACAGTGAGCTCCAGGTATATCGCTAGAAATTTTTTTAGCCTCAATCACTGTATAAACTGCAATGTGTTCAAATATTTCATATTCAATATTTAATGATTTCAAATAATTAATAATTTCCATAATAACTCCTTTTATTTTTTAATATTAACTTTCCAAAATATATCCTCGTCCATGAACAGTTTTTATATATTTTTCATAATTGTTATCAAGTTTCTTTCTCAATCTCATTATAGAAGTATTAACTGTATTAAGATCATAATGATTACTTCCCCATACTTTTGATAATATTTCTTGTTTATCAAGTACAATATTTTTATTTGATAATAAGAAAAACAATAATTTATATTCATTTTTTGATAAAACAATTTCGTTTTGATTTGGTATTTAACCTTATGTCTTTTACATTAAGTATATTTATTTCTTCAGAATCATATTCATTAGTACGCCTTAGATGGGCCTTTATCCTACTGGCTAAAAGCATAAGATCAAATGGCTTTGTTATATAATCATCGGCACCTACGTTAAAACCTTTTATTCTGTCTATTGAACTTGTTTTAGCACTTGACATATTACCGGATTGCTTTCAGAATATAACAAAATCATAACAATTTAATAGCATTTATATTTTATTATAAAAAATTTAAAAAATAAAGGTAAAATAAATATAAGTTATTATAATATTCTGATTTTTTAAAAGGGGTAACATGGAAACAGAGATTTGAAAGAAAAATATGTTCCAACAATAAAAGACAAATTTAATTTTTTTGTAATGTCAGCAATAGGAATGTTTATGTTTTTTATTCCAATAACTATTGGAGGAAAGAAAACTATTCCATTAGATCATGTGGTATCATTTGTTAAAGGTGAAATTTATTGAAAATAAAAGATATTTTTTTCAGAATAAACATAATTCATCTGGATATGGTTTGGGATTATATATTGCTGATAAAATAATTGAAAAACATAATTTTAAATTGAATTTCGAATCAAAACTAGAAGAAGGTACTACTGTTAGTATTTTTATAGATAAAATTTAGTGGATAAGAAAATCTTTTAAAGTTTACTTATATAGTAGCTGTTATATTTAAATATTAAAATAAAAAATGCTTTACCCCTTTTTTTTAAGTGAGATAAAGCATTTATTATTGTTCTAATCTTAAATTAATTTTTTCTAATAATATATTTGCAGTTGGATCATTATGACCTAATATCATATTGTCAAGATCCCATTTAATATCTGACATTTCTAATGAAGTATCATTTGCAACAAAAGGTTTAATATTTTCGATGATTTCATGATAATTTTTTTCTTCAGCTAAATTGTAAAAATTTACTCCAATACCTTTGTCGGTATATTTTAGTCTTAATATATTTGACATGTTTTCACTTCCTTTCTTATTTTTATACTGTGATTATATATGTCTAAAATTATATTGCAAGTAAAATATGCCGGAAAACGCTATCCATTTCAGTCTTTCTTTAGGAAAACGTTCTATTGTTTAGATGTGAGAAAATTATGTTGTATTTGTAGGTTGTTATGGTTTATAGAGTAGGGGCACAAGACAAATTGTTGTTACATTAGAAAATAATAAATATAATCCCTCATTTATATTGGCATTGCGAATATTAGAAGGAGACTTTTCAAATTAACTAAAAATAAATATTGAATATATTTTTTATAATTATTATGTTATAATTTTAAAAGCTTATAGTATAAATAAAAAGAGGTAACTGATATGCATAACGAAAATGAAAGCTTATGGGAGGAAAAATGAAAGAAAATTATGTGACTAAATGGAAAGGGAATATGGCTTTTGAAGCAGAGATAACAGGACATAAGGTATTAATGGATGCAGATAGTAAATTTGGAGGAGAAGATAGAGGCCCTAGACCAAAACCGCTATTAATTGCAGCTTTAACTGGCTGTACTGGAATGGATGTAGCATCAATTTTAAAAAAAATGCGAGTGGAATATGATTCTTTAGAAATTAAAACTGAAGCTGATTTAACTGAAGAACATCCAAAAACATATAAAAAGATGAATTTAATATATGAATTTATAGGAAAAGAATTACCAGTTAAAAAGATTGAAAAAGCGGTAAAGCTTTCTCAAGAAAGATATTGTGGAGTTAGTGCACTTTTTGAAAAAGGTATGGAATTAACTTATGAAATTAAATTAATTGAAAAATAATAATAAATTACAACCGGTCATTTGACCGGTTGTAGTATTTTTTGAACTTTAATTAAAACCTTCCGATATTATTTGGAATTATTAATTCGGCTTCTGTATTTTTTACAACATCCTCTATTGTAACATTAGGGCCTAATTCTTTTAATAAGAGGCCATTTTCAGTAACTTCTAAAACAGCCATTTCTGTTACAATTAGATTAACTTGACCTTTAGCAGTAAAAGGAAGAGTACATTCTTTCTTAATTTTTATATTACCTTTAGCAGTATGTGTCATTGCAACAATAACTTTTTTTGCTCCTGTTACTAAATCCATTGCTCCACCCATTCCAGGTACCATTTTTCCTGGAATCATCCAATTTGCTAAATTTCCCTTTTCGTCAACTTGAAGAGCGCCAAGGACAGTAAAATCTAAATGACCACCTCTAATTATTGAAAATGAAATTGAGCTATCAAAGAAAGCTGCACCAGGATTAGTAGTAACAAATTGAGCTCCAGCATTAACAAGATTAGGATTTTCTTTGCCATCTTCAGGAGCCTGTCCCATACCAATGAATCCATTTTCAGATTGGAAAGTTACTTCGATATCTTCTGGCACATAATTGGCTACAAGAGTAGGTAAACCGATTCCCAAATTAACTAAATTTCCATCTTTAAATTCTTTTGCGACTCTGTTTGCAATAATTGATTTTATATTCATTTTACTTTCCTCCTTCAACAATAACATCTACAAAAATGTGTGGAGTCATTACATCATTAGGGTTAATTTCTCCTACTTCAACAATTTCGTCCGCTTCAACTATTACAATATCAGCAGCCATTGCCATAATTGGATTGAAATTTCTTGCTGAAAGATCGTAATAAATATTCCCTTTTTTGTCAACTTTTGCTCCTCTTAAAATTGCTACATCTGCTTTTAATGGTTTTTCAACTATAAATTTTTTATTGTCTATTTCAATAATTTGTTTTCCTTCTTCAACAACCGTACCAAGACCAGTTGGTGTGAGTACACCACCAAGTCCAGCACCAGCAGATCTTATTTGTTCTACTAAAGTACCTTGAGGTGTTAATATAATTTCCATTTCTCCTGAATGCATTTGACGACCTGATTCTGGATTAGTACCAATATGACTTGTATAAACTTTTTTTATTAATTTGTGTTCTACTAATTTTCCATAGTTAGTACCTGGAAAACTAGTATCATTTGCTATTAAAGTCAAATTATCAATTTTATTTTCTATCATTTTATCTATTATTATTTCTGGAGATCCAACTCCAAGAAATCCACCAATCATAATTGTCATTCCAGGTTTAATATATTTAATAGCTTCATTAATGCTTTTTATTTTTTTCATAAGTAATCCTTTCTATTTTTCAACTAATAATGCTGTTCCCATTCCGCCACCTATACATAAAGTGGCAAGACCTTTTTTAGAATTTCTTTTTTCCATTTCATATAATAGAGTTACTAAAATTCTAGCGCCTGATCCTCCAATTGGATGACCAAGTGAAATTGCTCCACCATTTACATTAACAATTTCTTTATTTAAATTTAAATCTCTTGCAACTGCAATTGATTGTGAAGCAAAAGCTTCATTAGCTTCAACTAAATCAAGATCATCTATTGTCCAATTAGCTTTATTAAGAACTTTCTTAGTAGCTGGAACAGGACCGTAACCCATAATAGAAGGGTCAACTCCAGCAGATGCAAAACCTTTTATAGTAGCTAATGGAGTAAGATTTAATTCATTAGCTTTCTTTTTACTCATTACAATAAACATTGCCGAACCATCATTAATACCTGATGAATTACCTGCAGTAACAGTTCCATCTTTTTTAAATGCTGGTCTTAATTTAGTTAAATTTTCTATAGTAGTACCATGACGTGGAAATTCATCAGTGTCAACAATGATTGAATTACCTTTTCTTTGTGGAATTTCAACGGGTACTATTTCATCTTTAAATCTACCCGAAAGCATAGCTTTTTCAGCTTTGTTTTGACTAATTAATGCAAATTCATCTTGTTCTTGTTTTGTGATATTCCATTTTTCAGCAATGTTTTCAGCTGTAATGCCCATATGATATTTATTAAAAATATCGTAAAGACCATCATGAATCATGGTGTCAATCATTTCACCATTCCCCATACGTTCTCCCCATCTTGCATTTGGAAGGACATATGGAGCATTGCTCATACTTTCAGTGCCGCCACAAAGAATTACGTCTGCATCGCCATTTTGAATGAATTGGTATGCAATGCTAACAGATCTTAATCCACTTCCACATACTTTATTAATTGAAAATGCTGGTGTTTCAACTGGAATACCAGTTCCTATGCTGATTTGTCTAGCAATATTTTGTCCTAATCCTGCACTAAGCACATTTCCTATTATTACCTCATCAATGATATTCTCGGGTATACTAGCGCGTTTAATACATTCTTTTGCAGAGATGATTCCTAAATCGACAGCTGAAACTTTTTTTAAAGATCCACCAAATGAACCTATAGGAGTTCTAACTGCTGATACAATAACTACTTCATTTTTCATTTTTCTCCTCCATTTAATAATAATAACATTTAATAATGCAATTTTCATTCCAATTAAATTTATAAAAAAACGTTGCAATTTAGTATAAATTTGAATAAAATTACCCCAAGATATGCAAAAGTGCATATCTTGGGGTATTATAATTGCAGTTTTGCATATAATAAAATAGGAGAGATGATCATAATTATGAAAACACCAAATATATTATTTGTTATTACTGATGTGAAATTAAATATAATTGAAAATAATAGTAATTTTAAAAAAACATTTTCGGATGAGAAAATAAAATCAGAAGAAAATTTAAAAAATTATTTTCCAAAACTAAAAAACAGATATTTTGATAAATTTTATAGATTAAACTCAAAGATAAATTATAAATACTATATTAAACAGAGTATTATTAAAATTAATAATAGTGAATATTATATATTTATAATTGCTGACTTTTTAATGATTAATGAACTAGAAAAACAGGTTAGTTATCTTAATAGACAGAAATATATTTATAATGAAATGCTTAATAAATTAGAAGATGGAATTTATATAACGGATGATTTAGGAAAAACTTTATATGTTAATGATGCTTTTGTAAATTTATCTGGACTTTCAAGAGATATGTTAATTGGAGAATTTGTGCAGAAATTAAATTTAAGTAATGTACTTCCAAATTCTTGTTGCGAAAAAGTAATTGAAACGCATCAAACAGTAACTACAATAAATAATTATTATAAAGGGCAAAAATGTCTTGTTACTGGATCTATGATAAATGATGATAAAGGGGAATTTAAGAGAACAATTGCTGTTGTTAGAGATGTTTCTGAATTAGATATATTAATGAATAAGGTTGCAAAAAATGAAAAATTATCATTTTTTAATTCTAATTCTAATATTTATGTAAAAAAAATTGAAAAGAATGAATATAGAAATGAGGCAAACGAATTATTAGTATCTAATAACGAAAAAGTTAAAGAAATATATCGAAAAGCATTAAAATTTTCTAATCTTGATACATCTATTTTAATTTTAGGAGAAACAGGAGTCGGTAAAGATTATTTAGCTTCTTATATTCATAATTCTGGTGAAAAAAGAGTGAATGAACATTTGATAAAAATCAATTGTTCTGCTATACCTGAACATTTAATAGAATCTGAATTATTTGGATATGTAGATGGAGCTTTTACAGGTGCAAAATCTGGTGGAAAGAAGGGTCTCTTTGAAGAAGCTGGAAATGGTACAGTTTTTTTAGATGAAATTGGAGAAATGCCTTATATGCTTCAAGTAAAACTTTTAAATGTTTTAAATGACAAATATTTTTATCGAATTGGAGCAACAAAAAGAATTCCTATGAACGCAAGAGTCATTGCGGCAACAAATGCTAATATAAAAAAAATGATTCTTGAAAAAAAATTTAGAGCTGATTTATTTTATCGACTTAACGTAATAAATTTAACTCTTCCTCCATTAAGAGAAAGGAAAGAAGATATTATTTCATTAGCACAGTTTTTTCTTGAATTTTATAATAATCATCACAGTTTAAATTGTTATTTTTCTCCTGAATGTTTGAAGGATTTTTTAGCATATAAATGGCCTGGAAATATTAGGGAAATGAAAAATTTAACTGAAAGATTAGTTTTAATATCTGAAGATGTTTGTATCGATTCTAAATTATTTAGAGAACAAATTGGAGAATGGAATGAAATATATGACAATGAAACGAATATTGATTTAAGTAAATTATCATTAAAGGAAAAATTAGGAATATATGAGGAAAAGTTGATACTAGATGCAATAAAAAACGAAGAAACATTAAAAAAAGCTGCTGCTTTATTAAGTATTGATATATCAACTTTAGTTAGAAAAAAACAAAAATATAATTTGTAATAACTTATCTGTCACTATTCACATTTTGTTTGAATATTATTTAACAGGGTATATACATAATGTGAAATTAAAAGGGGGATAATATGCATTCTATTAAATCAAAAGTAGCTTTTATAGTCATGATAATAACAATATTTGTATTTATTATTTTGGGATTTATTGTATCTAATGAATTAGATAAAAATATGTCAACTTTAGTTGAAGAAAGATTAACTGATCAAGTGGATATAGTTATAAGTTTAATGGATTCTTTAGAAATT
>JAYEHA010000452.1:0-1500 GCA_034659335.1 Bacillota bacterium | reverse complement strand
GTAAATTAATGAAAGTAATTGAGACTGGTAAAGAAGAAATTAGTGCTGAATTTGAGTATAATAAAAGAAAATATCTTGTTGATAGAATACCAATTAAAAAAGAAAATAGTATTGAAGGTGCAATAGCTATATTTCATGATATTACTTCAATTATGAAGTTTTCAGAAAAAATATTAGAAGATGAAGTTTATATTAATACTTTGAATGAAATAAATAATGTTTTTAATGAAAGAATTGTAGTTGTCGACAAAAATGGAATTATTACTATGATGAGTAATAGTTATAAAGAATTTTTAAAAGAAACAAATCCAGAAGGAAGGCATATTACAGATATTATTGAAAATACAAGATTACATATTGTTGCTAAAACTGGCGAAGATGAAATTGGAGAAATTCAAATTATTAATGGACATAAGGCAATAGCTATGAGAATGGCAATAAAAAAAGATGGTAAAACGATTGGTGCAATAGGGAAAATTTTATTTAGAGATATTAGTGAGTTAGTAGCGTTAAGTAAGAAAACTAGTAATTTAGAGAAGGAATTAAGAAGGCTGAAAAGTGAACTTAATGAAGAGCATATTTTTAAGTATTCATTTGATAGTTTAGTAGGTAGTTCAACTGCTATTGAAACTGTTAAAAAATTAGCTATGAAAGTGTCAAAAACAGATTCCAATGTACTGATTAATGGTGAAAGTGGTACTGGAAAAGAATTGTTTGTTCATGCTATTCATAATGCATCTAATAGAAGGTATAAACCATTTGTAAAAATAAATTGTGCTGCAATTCCAAAAGAATTAATTGAATCTGAATTGTTTGGTTATGAAGAAGGAGCTTTTACTGGTGCAAGAAAAGGTGGGAAAAAAGGGAAATTTGAAGTAGCAGAAAAAGGAACTTTATTATTAGATGAAATAGGTGATATGCCACTTCTTATGCAATCGAAACTTTTAAGGGTATTACAAGAAAAAGAATATGAAAAAATAGGTTCAAATGAAGTGAAAAAAACAGATGTAAGAATTATTGCGTCAACAAATAAAGATTTGAAAAAATTAGTAAAACAAAAATTATTTAGAGAAGATTTATATTATAGGCTTAATGTGATGAGTATAGAGTTGCCATCTTTAAGAGAAAGAAAAGAAGATATTGAAATATTAACTTATGATTTGATTAATCAAATTGGAAATAGACTAAATATTTATGTAGAGGGTATTACCGAAGAGGCTTTAAATTATTTTAAAGTGTATGATTGGCCTGGTAATATTAGAGAGTTAGAAAATGTTATTGAGAGAGCAATTAATTTATTAGGTTCAAAATTTATTATTGAAGAAAAACATCTTCCATTATTTCTTACTAAGAATAAAAGTAATAAGTATATTAGAACAGAAATGAATTTGAAAAAAATGATTGAAGAATTAGAAAAAGAAACAATAAGGAAATGTTTAGAAGAAACTGGCGGTAATAAAAATCAATCGTCAAAAATTTTAAATATTAGTCGAATGAGTT
>JAYEHA010000451.1:0-8065 GCA_034659335.1 Bacillota bacterium | reverse complement strand
CACACTTTAATAATCCATTTGCTTTAACTAAAGTTGTAATTAAACTTGATTTACCTAAAATTGGGATTGCTTTATATTGACCATTTTCTTTCCTTACTGAAACTCTAAAATATTGTTCTCGCCCCTTATCAGAAACTAAATTTCTACTGAGTTTAGCTATTATTTTATTTTCATAATTAATATTCATAACTTCACCAGACATTATATTAATAAGTGGTTTTACAACACCATTAAAAACTACAATAGATGATGCTGGATGACCAGGAAGTCCTATAATTAAAGTATCTTTAATAACAGATAAAATTGTCGGTTTACCCGGTTTTATAGCTATTCCATGTGCCAATATAGAATCCTTTTGCAATTCTTCTAATACATCAACAGTTACATCTCTAGTTCCTACTGAACTACCTCCAGAAATTAAAATAATATCAAATTCATCAAGTCTCTTTTTTATTTCATTTAATAATATATCTTTATTATCTTTAATAATACCGCACATCTCTACTAAAGCTCCACTTTGTCTTGCAAAAGAAGATATTGAATACGAATTAATATCTCTAATTTGTCCATTTTTGGGTTTTTCTGATGGCTCAATTAATTCATCACCAGTAGAAAAAATTGCTACTTTAACTTTTTTATATACTTGAATTGTTGTTACACCAATCCCTGCTAAAGCACCAATATCTTGAGGCCTAATTTTATGCCCCTTAGTAAGTAATACTTCTCCATTTGAAATATCTTCACCTTTAAATACTACATTTTCTTTATCATAAACCGCTTGTGATATCTCAATAGTAGTGTCTGAAATCATTTCAGTATCTTCAACCATTACAACAGCATCTGCATTAGATGGTATCATTGCTCCAGTAGCTATTTTTATACAATAACCCTCTTTTAATGAATTTACTGCCTCTTCTCCCATTTTTACTTCACCGTCTAATTCTAAAAAAATTGGTAACGAATCACTAGCTCCATAAGTATTCTTTGAAATAACTGCATATCCATCTACAACTGATCTAGAAAATGGTGGCAAATCACCATCAGCTTTAATATCTTTTGAAATAATTCTTTTATTTGAATCTACAATATCAATTTCTTCTGTTTCTAAAACTCTATTACTATTTTTAATAGCAATATCAATAAACTCTTCAATTTTCATTAATTTAAATAAAATTTTCATTTTTTTCCTTTCATCATAATTAATAAATATGAACTGATGTAGCTTTAAAAGTTAAATAAACACTTTTACCCTTTTCTAATTTCATCAACTCAAATGAACTATATGTTACATATACTGATAAACTTATTCCAATATCAACATCAATTTCAACCATTTTAAGCTTCTTTTCAATATTTATAATATTACCTTGAAAACAATTTTTTGCACTAGAACTAAATTTGTTTAACGAAATAATAATATTTTCAGATCTAATCATTAAATTTATATCTTCTTCTTTTCCTGTAACAACGCTAAAATTAACTATATCTGATATTTTCACAATATTCTTTTCAATTACTTTGCCTTTAAAAATATTTTTACAGCCAATAAATTCAGCAACAAAATCATTACATGGCTTTTGAAATATTTCTTCTGGTGTTCCATTTTGAATAACTTCTCCATCTTTAACAATAGCAATTTTATCTGCTAAAAATATTGCTTCATTAAAATCGTGTGTAACATGTATAGTAGTAATCTTAAATTCTTTATGAATCCTTTTTAAATCATTCTGCAACTTATTTTTTGTACTAGTATCAACAGCACTTAAAGGTTCGTCAAGAAGTAACATTTCAGGTTCCATAATTAAAGTCCTAGCTAATGAAATCCTCTGTTTTTCTCCTCCACTTAAATTTCTAATACTTCTATCAACTAAATGAGAAATCTCTAAATCATTGAGTAATTTTAAATACTTATTTTCATAATTTTTTATTCTTTTTAATTTAATACCAAATAAAATATTTTCTTTAACCGTCAAATGAGGAAACAACATATAATCTTGATACACCATACCAACTTTTCTTTTTTCTGGTGGCACATCATTGACTAACTCATCTGAAAAATATATTTCACCTGAATCAACATCTCTTAATCCTGCAATTATTTCTAAAAGAACTGTTTTACCAGTACCACTAGGCCCCAATACTACAAAATAGTCACCGTTTTCTATATTTAGACTAATATCTTTAATTTTAAATTTTCCGATTTGTTTACTTATTTTTTCAATTTTTATCATATTCATTATCTCCTTCTTGAATTATTTTAAAAACTGAAAAAATAACTAAAGTTATTAATATCATAACTGTAGCAACTGGTATTGAATACTTTAAACCATATGATGAAAATCTTTCATAAATCATAGTTGGAGCAACCATTGGATGATACGCTAAAACAAGAACCGCTCCATATTCAGATATTCCTCTGGCCCACATCATTAGTGAACCAGAAAGAATATGATTTTTATTCATTGGTAACGCCACTTTAAAAAAAGCTTTAAATGGTGTTGCTCCCAAAGTCCTTGCTACTTTTTCATATTTTACATCTATTTTCTTAAACCCTTCTTTTGATTCATTAATTAAAAAAGGCATACTTACAAACATCATAGCAACTACAATACCAGCAAATTCTCCAGTAAAACTCATACCAAATTTATTAACTAATTTACCCATAAAGAAATTATCTCCATATACAGTTAATAATGCAATACCTGCAGCAGTATGAGGTATTATTACAGGGATATTTATTATACTTTCAAGAAATATTTTTCCTTTAAATTGATATCTTGCTAATAAATAAGCAAGTGGAATACCTAAAATTAAAGTTATCAAAGTAGCAACAAATGATGCCTTTAAAGTCAAAAATATTGACTCAATAACTTCTTTTTCAAGTGCTGTTTTATAAATAGTTGTTATATCTGAAAATGTAAATAATTTAATAATTGGAGCCGCAACAAAAAATACAAGTATTAATGAAAACAATACCATTATTAAATTGAAAATAGATTTTTTCATATTTGCCCCTTAATATTTTAGTAGGTCTTCTGGAACTTCATCTCTATCATTAAATTCTACAGGAAAAATAGGTGGCTGACCATTATTTTCCATAATACTTCTTCCTTCTTCACTTAATAAGAAATCCATAAATAACATTGCACCTTTTTCATTTGGAGCATTATTTGGAATAGTAATTCCATATACCATTGGTAAACCAATTTTAGTTACAATCTCTCCTGGCTCTTTACCATTAATATCAAAACTTACTTTTTTATAATCTTCAGCAAATTTATTTGATTTTAAACTGATTTCTTCAGGTAATTCAACAAAAGGCATCTTATGTTGTTTAGCTACTGATTTATAAATAAATACATAATCAAGTTCTCCTGCTTCAAGCATTGCAATTAAATCTACTTCTTTTGGTCTAATTAGTTTTTCAGGACAACCATCAATTAAATCTTGATTTAATCCTTCTTTATTATAATACGTCTCTGCTAATTGCCAAACCAACTGACTTCTATATCCACATGGATCAGCATTTGGTTCAGAATGAGAATATTTAACTCCATCTTGTAAAAGTAATTCATACCAATTATCAGCATTTATTTCATTAGCAAATTTTGATTCTTCTGTATACATTATTGCCATTTCATTAGTAGCAAAATTAGCATACCACCCAGTATATTCAGGCATCATTAATTCTTTTATCACTGTATAATCAGCTGATGCAACAACATCTGCTAGCTTATTTAAATCAGTTACTTTTCTTACAGTAGTTCTACTACCAGCTGCCTCTCTAATTACATCATACTCAGGATATTTTGCTTCAAATGCATTTTCAACATCTTTAAATGGAATTGCTAAAGAACCTGCGTGCAAAACTACTAAATCTTCTTTAACTACTTCACCCTCCGATTTGCTACACCCAACTACCGCAATCATTAAAGCTAACACTACAAAAACTATTATTACATTTCGTACTTTCATTACTACCTCCATAAAAATTCAATAAAAAATACCTTTCAATATAAGAAAGGTACTAAAAACAATGATAACCTATTTATCATTATCCATGTTACTCCTTTCCAAACGGGAAGTATTCACATTTCTGTTAAACACTCTATCGGTTTTATACTCATAGTTTCCCTTAGACTATAAAACTCAGAGACATATAATATTGTCTTTACGAAGCTTATTATAAACTAAATATCTACTAAAGTAAACTCATAATTGTCTAAATCTACAAATAGTATTTTATTTAACAATATATCTTCTTTATTTAAATATACCTTTATTCCTTCATTAATTTGCAACGATGCTACTACTGAAACAGTAGGTAAAAAAGAACTTATCTCATTTTTATCATTTTTATTTAATAAATTTTTTATCCTATTTCGACTATTTTTGGTTATAACACATACTTGACCATACATTGAATTAATTCCACCATGTATAAGTGGTATATCTTGCTTTAACGTTATTTCTTCTAAATCAACTCTAGCTTTATAATTATCGAGTGCATCAAATACAATATCAACATCATCAGGAATAATATAATCTTTATTAATCTTTTCTATACTTGCAATAATTTCTGTTTTTAACATGTTTTTATCAAGTTTTTCTTTTGAAATTATTGCTTTTAATTTCCCAATATCTTTATAAGAATAAAGAATTTGTCTATTAAGATTTGAAACCTCAATTTTATCAAAATCTACTAAATATATTTTCTTAACACCAATTCGTTGTAATATTACCGCCTGATTTGTTCCAAGTCCACCACATCCTGCAACTAAAACTACTAACTTTGAAAGTTTCGCATTTTCGATTTCTGTAAATACTTTTTTTTGATTTTTTAAATAATCCATATTAATCTCCCAAAAAAACTTAATAAGCGCGAATACAATTTCGCGCTTATTATTTTATCCCCCACCTACTGGAGGGAAAATACCAATTCTATCACCATCATTAATAATATAACTTTCATCTTCATGTCTGCCATTAACAATAATTATTAATCTGATTTCTCTTGGAATTTTATATTTTTCCACTAAATCGTCTATAATTGTACCTCTATTTACTTCTATTATTGTACCTTCACTATTTCTAGTAGGTAATAACTCTTTTAAAGTAGCAAATAGGCGAATTTCAACTTTCATTATATCACTCACTTTAATCAAATTTTAAAACAGAATCTAATTCTTCATCTGTAAAATCAAATGTAGTATTATGAGGTGCAAATTTTTCTTCAGTAAAATACTCAGGTAATCTATCATCTAATGCAGTAAATCCAGCTTTACGGTTAAACTCTAACTCTGCTTTTAAAATAGAAATACCTAAATTTGTAACATCATCTCCAGTTAATTCAAGATTAAACATTGCATTTAACATATCTACAATTTTAGGTAACGCTTCAGGATTATCTATTACTGCAAATGCAATAAATAAACAGAATCCAGTAGCATCAATTGCAGCAGTTGCAATTTGTAAATTTCTAGACAATTCAATTTGTCCTTCTTTTTTAAGTGGATCTACAGTACCACCAACACCTAAAATATTTGCAGTTACAGCGTATCCAGCCGTATGATCTGCACCCATTGGTGTTGTAGCATAAGTAACACCTTGTCCTTTAACAGATCTAGGGTCATAAGCAGGCATAGCTTGATTTTTAACCACAGGTACTCTTGTTACACCAAATGCTTTTCCAGTAAATCCAGCACCATTTCCAATTATTCTACCAACTGGACTCCCTTTAAATACTTCTCCAATTAAATTAAGCACACCTTTAGTATCACCAAATTCAATTAATCCACCTTCCATAGCAACAGCAATTGTATTTCCAATTTCAATAGTATCAATACCTGTATCATCGCACATTCTATCAGCCATAGCTATTACATCAATATCACTAATCATTGAATTCGATCCAAATGCCCAAATAGTTTCATATTCAAATCCACTAGTTAAGTAATTTCCATCTTTATCATTATAAATTTGAGAACATTGCATTACACAGCCAGGATGGCATGCATGTTTTGCCTTTCCACCACGTTCTTCAATTTTCTCAGCAACTGTTTCTCCACTAATCATACCTGCTTTATCAAATCTACCAGTAGCAAAGTTTTTAGTAGGAAGTCCTCCTGCTTCATTTAAAATATTAATTAATACAGCAGTTCCATATTTAGGAAGTCCTCCACCGCTTACAGGATGATCTAATAACATTTTAGCAAAATCTTTTGCTGCTTTTTTAAATTTATCATTATCATATATTTCTATTGGTTTTGTTCCTTCATCATTAATAACAATTGCTTTTAATTTTTTAGATCCCATTACTGCACCTAAACCACCACGACCACAATGTCTAGTAGGTCTATACTCTGGATCACTTATTGCAATCGATGCTGCCTGCAATTTGAATTCGCCTGCTGGTCCAATTGTCATAAAAGAAGAACGTTTACCATATTTATCAAGTAAAATTTCCATTGTTTCATAATTTCCTTTTCCAACTAACTCATTACATATTTCTAATTTAGCACCGTCTTTATCTACTACTAATTTATAAAAATCATTTCCACTTGGCATTCCTTCAATAACTATTGCTTTAATTCCTAATTTCCCTATTTTTTGTGCTACAGTTCCACCAGAATTCGATTCTTTAATTCCACCAGTTAACGGGCTTTTAGCTCCTACTGATACCCTTCCAGAACTTGGAGCAGAAGTGCCAGATAATAAACCAGGAGCAATTACTAATTTGTTATGTTTCCCAATAGCATCACATGTAGGATCCACCTCATCTAAAATCATTTGTGAAGTTAATCCCCTACCACCTAAAAGCATATAAGTGTCTTTTACAAGTTCTTCAGTAATCTTTAAATTAGTTAAATTTACACGATAAATCTTCATAAAATAGTACCTCCTATATATCATACTCCTTTCCAAATACGGGAGACTACTAAATTTCTTTAGTAACCCATTGTTATTTTCCCATAGACCATTCCTTAGGTAAAAATAATTCAGAGATTTTATCATTTTTATAAAATTATCTATATTAATTATATTCTTTTTATTAAACATTCGCAATATTCTGAAATGTTTTTGTACATAACTTACAAATCAACTACTTTTTCTTTGTGTTTTTATTACAATACATTTTATTGTCTGCCTCAATAACTAACATTTCTAAAGAACCTTTCTCCCCTTTCTCAGTAGCAACTCCCATAGAAACTCCTATTTTATATTCGAAATTAGGACTAATTTTATTAAGCTTTTCATTAATTCTATTAATTATCATTTCACTTTCTTCCTTAGAAGTTTCTGTTAAAATAATTGCAAATTCATCTCCTCCTATCCTAGCAAAAATATCTTCGCCTCTTAAAGTATCTTTAATAATATCTACTACATTTTTAATATAATTATCACCTTCAATATGTCCATAATTATCATTTACATATTTCAGTTTATCAATATCTGCAATAATTACACTAATAGGTAATTTTCTCGATTTATTTAATCTCTCTAATTCTGCTTGGTAATAATTTCTATTATATATTCCTGTCAACCGATCGTGAGTTGATAAATATTTAATCTTCTCTTCTTCTATTACTCTTTTTGAAATATCATTATAAATTGTACAAATACCAATTGCCCCATTTTCAAGTTTTAATTGAAAAGCATGAAGTGAAACATTGATATTTTTATAATTACTATCACGCCTAATAGATTCAATTTTAATGTCTTTACCCTTAATAACTTTATTAGAATATATTTCACCCTCATCATCAAGACAATCTGGAATAATTAAATCATCAATTTTTCTTCCTATTATATTTTTATTATCATACTTAAACAATTTTTCAAAACTTTTATTAACTTGAATTATAGATGTATTATTATCTAATAATGCAATCGCCTCATTTGATTCATTAAACGCTTGTTGAAAAAGACTATTTTTCTTTTTCAATCGATTCTCTAATATCTTTCTTTCATTAATATCTTGACATATACCAATTAACCTGCTCGATTTGCCATTAATATTTTCTACTACCTTACCAGTATTTTTTATCCACTTATAACTATCATT
>JAYEHA010000450.1:0-1510 GCA_034659335.1 Bacillota bacterium | reverse complement strand
ACAGAATCAGATTTTTATCGAGAATTATTGTTAGGAAATATTGAGAAGAGTAATTATGAAGATTTAAAAGATGAATTTATTAGTGTAAATAAAGATGCTTATCGCATAATTATTGTTAAAGCTAGTAATGATAATTTAAAAAATCTTAGTATTATTATTGATAATATTTTTGTATTTGATTTAAATCTTATTTTAGACTCCGAGACAATAGTGGTGATTACTTCGCGTAAAGATAGTGAAATAACTGAAATGTGCAATTTTCTTTTTGGAGAAATTTATACTGAATTATCATTAAAGACGCAAATTACTATTGGTAGTAAAGTAAATAAACTTTATAATATTAATAAATCTTTAGAAGATGCTTTAAGTATTATTAGATTAGCTGAAAGATTTAATATAAAAAATGATATATGCTACTATGAAGATTTTCTTGTTCCGCTAATTGTTGATAACATGAATAAAGATTTATTGATTAAATTAAATAAAAACAATAGTGATAAGTATAATAAAATTTTTCAAAATAAAGATTTGATATTTACTGCTGAAAGTTTTTTTAAGAATAATTTAAATATTACTGAAACTTCAGAAAAAATATTTGTTCATAGAAATACATTAATTTATCGAATAAATAAAATAAAAGAAATTTCCGGATTTGATTTAAGATTATTTGATGATGCATTAAAATTTTATATAATCTTATTAATTAAAAATATGAATGAGAAATAGTTGACTTAGGTTAGCTATTTTTTTATATAAAGTTTCTTATTAAAAATAGCCTATAGATTTTTAATCTATAAGCTATAATTTAAATAAATTTAGTTATTTTTGAATAATATTTACATTATCATCAAATGAAGTTTCATCATAACTACAACCACCTGGTATTTTTACTGTGGTTAATTGATTAGTTATAAATGTTTGTTTACCTATAAAAGTCACTGAATCACCTATTTCTACTGTAGTTAAAGAATTTTCTTTAAATGCCCAATTACCTATAGAAGTCACTGAATCTGGTATTTCTACTGTGGTTAATTGATTATTTCTAAATGCCTCTTCACCTATAGAAATCACTGAATCACCTATTTCTACTGTGGTTAAAGAATTTCCTTTAAATGCCGATTCACCTATAGAAGTTACTGAATTAGGTATTTTTACTGTGATTAAGTTATTAAAATTAAAAGCTCCACTACCTATAGAAGCCACTGAATCACCTATTTCTACTGTGGTTAACTCATTGTCACCAAATGCCCAATTACCTATAAAAGTCACTGAATCTGGTATTTTTACTGTGGTTAAGTCATTATCATCAAATGCATCATCACCTATAGAAATCACTGAATCTGGTATTTTTACTGTAGTTAACTCATTATATACAAATGCATCATCACCTATAGAAGTCACTGAATTACCTATTTCTACTGTGGTTAAATCATTATCAGCAAATGCCCAATTACCTATAGAAATCACTGAATCTGGTATTTTTACTGTGGTTAATTCATTATATTCAAAT
>JAYEHA010000449.1:0-1511 GCA_034659335.1 Bacillota bacterium | reverse complement strand
GGAAAGAAAAGATATTTTTTAATAGTTGTTATAGATGATATAATTATTGGTTCAATTGAATATGGAAAATCTAATGATTTAGTAATTACATGTACAAATGGAGAGTTAGAAGGTATAGTGGAAATAGGAACAGTTTTTGTGCATCCTGAGTATCAAAGAAAAGGTATAGGAAATTTGATGTTGATGCAGATAATGAATAAATTAAATAATAATGGAATAAAGGAATTTTGTATTGAGAGTGGATATAAAAGTGCACAAAAAATATGGATTAATAAGTTTGGAAAACCCGAATATCATTTAAAAGATTATTGGGATAAAGATGCAGATCATATGATTTGGAGATTAAAGGTGTGAATTAGAGAGGGTGTAAAATGGATAATCAAGAAAAAAAGCATAAAAGACGTGTTCGTTATAAAGGAACGCATCCTAAGAATTTTAAGGATAAATACAAGGAACATCAACCAGAAAAATATGCTGATACAGTAGCAAAAGTTATTGCAAAGGGAAGTACACCTGCTGGGATGCATATTCCAATTTGTGTTAAAGAAATATTAGAATTTTTACAAATTAAGCCAGGACAAGTTGGGTTAGATGCAACATTAGGTTATGGTGGTCATACTTTAGAGATGGTTAAATGTTTAGAGTCAAAAGGGCATTTATATGCACTAGATATAGATCCTATTGAATTACCTCGTACTAGAGATCGCTTAGAGAAATTAGGTTATGGACCTGAAATTTTAACAATTAAACAATTAAATTTTGCTGATATAGACAAAGTTGTTGCTGAATCAGGACCGTTAAATTTTGTATTAGCAGATCTAGGCGTGTCTTCAATGCAAATAGATAATCCGGATAGAGGTTTTTCATATAAAAAAGAAGGGCCATTAGATTTACGGTTAAATCCTAAAAAGGGGATATCTGCTGCGGAAAGATTAAGAAAAATTTCAGAAGCTGAATTAATAGGAATGCTTATAGAAAATTCTGATGAACCATATGCTGAAATTATTGCTCATGCTATTATTTCTGAAATTAAAAATGGAGTAAATATTTCAACAACAACTCAACTTCAAAAAATAATAAAAGATGCTTTGCAATGTATTCCTGAAAATAAAAGAGATAATGAAATTAAAAAATCTTTTAAACGTTCTTTTCAAGCATTAAGAATCGATGTGAATAGTGAGTTTGAAGTGTTATATGATTTTTTAGAAAAACTTCCTGATGTTCTTGCTGAAGGTGGGCGTGTTGCTATTCTTTCTTTTCATTCAGGCGAAGATCGTCTTGTTAAAAAATCTTTTAAACGTTTATTTCGTGAAGGTATCTATAAAGAAATTGCTACAGATATCATTAGACCATCAGCGGAAGAATGCTTCAGTAATAGTCGTGCTAAATCTACTAAAATGCGCTGGGCTATAAAAGCGTAATTTATAATGATTATCAATAGCAAATAGTAGTTGACAGAAATAGTTAAAAGTGATATTTTAGATGTTGAGAGTAAAGGAGGGATATATGAT
>JAYEHA010000448.1:0-1512 GCA_034659335.1 Bacillota bacterium | reverse complement strand
TTAAAATTTTTATTAATTGCTCACTAATTACTTTAATAGAATCACCTCCTAACTATTAAAAATTTCTTCACCAATTATTTTTTCATAAAAAAGAAATTTAATAAATTCGTTAACAACTAAAGTATCAAATTGTGTTCCAGCATTATTTTTCAACTGTATTACAGCCCTTTCAATTGATAATGGCTTTCTATATACCCTTTCAGATATCATTGCATCCCATGCGTCAACTACTGTAAGAATTTTTGATATAAATGGAATTTCATCATCTTTTAATCCATCTGGATAACCATTACCATCAACTCTTTCATGATGGTGACGAACGTATTTAGCAATATCTCTAAGTGAATCTAAACTAGATAATGCTTCATATCCAGTAACAGGATGTTGTTTTATTTGATTAAACTCTTCATTGGTTAATCTTTCCTTTTTATTAAGTATAGCAGACGGAATTTCAATTTTTCCAATATCATGAACAATTCCAGCCCAATATAATCTTTCAATATCTTCTTTTGGTAAATCTAATCGCTCGCCAAGTTTTCTTGCTAAAAAAGCTACATTATCTGAATGATTATTAGTATATTCATCATGAATCTCTAACATATTTAACAGAGCTCTTATCATATTTCTTTCATATGACGCCTCAGTAAACTCAATTAAAGTAAGAGAAATAATAATATCTATAAATTTTGTAACTGTATTCATAAGCACTATAGAATTTTCACTAAAATTTTTATTGCTGTCTTTCATAATATCAAAAGACATACTTCCAATAACATTTTTTTTATTAACTAATGGAATTCTTATTGATTCACTAATTTTATTTGACTCAAATCCCTCATCAGTAATAAATATATCCGATGCTTTCAGATTTTTTTCAATATGCGAATCAAGTTTTATATCTTTTAAAAATCTTTCCTTTGGAATTTCTGCACTATTTAATTTATCCATATCATATCCATCAGTTTTTAAATATCTAACTTTTTCATTCTCAAAAATATAAACTGATCCACTATCAGCTTCTTCAAGTAATTTAAAAGAAAAATCATATGCATCAATAATTAAATTTTCAAAATCTGTTTTATCTGCTACAAGAATCTTATTTAAAAGTTGTGAAAAATCTTCGAAATAAGATAACAAATCATTTCTCTTAATAATTTTATCTCTTAAATCAATAATAATATTATTATATTCATTTTCTTTATTAATCTGTTCCGTTATATCAACTAAAATTCCTAAAATATATTTTCTATTATTATAATTAAAACTAATTTTTGTGAAATCAATTTCTAGTTTTTCTCCAAAACAATTAACAATTGTTTTTATAAAATTAGAATTAGCAATTTTACCATTAATTAAATCTTCATTTTGCTTAAGTTCAATCTTAACCATTTCAGTAGGATAGCAATTTCTTTTTAAAACTCTATTTGTTTTACCAATAATTGACTCTTTTTCTAAATCAAAAAAATTTAAAAATTTATTATTTACAACCTCATATTCGTGCTTATCATTCAT
>JAYEHA010000447.1:0-8091 GCA_034659335.1 Bacillota bacterium | reverse complement strand
TGTTGATTATGAAATTGAGAGAATAAAAGATACAATTGAAAATGTAGAGAGTGATTTAAATTTACTCTACAAAGAAAAGAAAAAAGTGTTGGGTGAAGAAGGAGCGCAAATTTTTAAAGCACATTTAATGATTTTAAATGATCCGGAAATTTTTAATAAAATACGAACTTATATAATTAATGAAAAGATGAATGCTGAATATGCAAGTAAATTAGCAATTCAAGAATTTGTACATATCTTTGAAAGTATGGATGATGAATACTTTAGACAAAGAGCAATGGATATTAAAGATATTGGATTTAGGATTAGAGCTGATTTATTAAATATAAATATCTCGAATCTGTCTGAAGTGCCAAAAGGAACAATTATAGTAGCAAAAGATTTAACTCCTTCTGATACTGCAATGCTTAATCAAGAAAATGTGAATGCAATAATAACAGAGTTTGGAGGAGCAACATCTCATAGCGCGATTATTGCAAATGCCTTAGAAATACCTGGAGTAATGGGAATAAGAAATATAATGAATGAATTTCAAAATGGAGATATTATTATTGTTAATGGTAATGATGGCCAAATTATTAAAAAACCAGATAAAGATACGTTAAAAAAATATCAAAACTATATGATTGAAGAAGAAAGCGAAAAAAAATTATTAAGAGAAATGATAGGGAAAAAGACTGTAACGCTTGATGGAAAAGAAATCGAAATATCAGCTAATATTGCAAGTTTAAAAGATATTGAAAGTGCAATTGATAATGATGCTGAAGGAGTAGGTTTATTTAGAAGTGAATTTATATATATGGAAAGAAGTAAATTACCTACAGAAGATGAACAATATGAGATTTATAAAGAAGTTTTAGAAAGATTTAATGATAAACCGGTAATTATTAGGACGATGGATATTGGCGGAGATAAAGAAGTAAGCTATTTAAATTTTGAAAAAGAAATGAACCCGTTTTTAGGTTATAGAGCTATTAGATATTGTTTAAATGAAGTTGAAGTTTTTAAAACACAATTAAGAGCATTATTAAGGGCAAGTGTTTATGGGAAATTAAGAGTTATGTTTCCTATGATTTCTTCAATGATTGAAGTAAAAAAAGTTAAAGAAATCATTGCTGAGTGTAAAATAGAATTAGATAAAGAAAATATTAAATATAGTAGAGATATTGAAATAGGAATAATGATTGAGATTCCAGCTGCAGCAATAATGAGTGATAAATTAGCTAAAGAAGTAGATTTTTTCTCTATAGGAACTAATGATCTTATTCAATATACAACGGCTACAGATAGAATGAATGCAAATTTAAAAGATTTATATACACCGTATAATCTTGGAGTGTTAAGACTCATAAATATGACAATACAAAATGGACATAAAGCGGGAATATGGGTGGGTATGTGCGGTTCAGTTGCAGGAAATCAGGATTTAATTCCGTTATTATTAGCAATGGGTTTAGATGAGTTTAGTATGACTTCATCAGCAATATTAAAATCGAGAAAATTAATAAATAAATTGGATATAAGAGAGTTGGAATTAATAAAAAATCAAGTGTTAGATGCTGAAAATAAAAATGAGATTAAGAAAATATTAAATATTAAATAGTCAATAAAAAAGATCAATCTTTTAGATGTGATCTTTTTTATTGATACAATATTATGGTTATCTCACGAAAAGTACAAACATATGTTTGAAAACTCCTAAAATATGATATAATTTAAGTAAGTTAAAAGCTTATTAAATGAGGATATATCGAGGTTTAAGACAAATAAAATTCAAGAATTAAAAATGGACGATCCGTTATATAAATTATCAAAACATCAATTAGATAGATTGATGAACAGTTGGGCACATACTTTTCAGGAATATATTTTTCCTGAAATCGATGAAGAACGATTTGCTGTTTTATTTAGTGATAACGAAGCATCAAGACCAAACATTCCGGTGAATATAACTATTGGTAAATTTTTATTAAGAGAATTATTTTCTTTTAGTGATGTAGAATTATTTGATCAAATTGCATTTAACCTTCAATTTCAATATGCCTTAAGAACAACCGGTTACGAAAAACAACCTATCGGTATGAACTCTTTAGGAAATTTTAGAAACAGATTAGTAAAACATTATACAGAAACTGGTGAAGATTTATTACAACCTGAGATAAAAAGGCTTTCATTAATAATGGCTGATAAATTAAAAATAGATGGTAAAAAAATAAGAATGGATTCATTTATGGTGAGTTCATCATGTAAAAATTTATCTAGAATTGAGTTAACATATAAAGTGAATTATAACTTCATAAAAATATTAAATAAATTATTTCCTGATGAATTAACAATAACTTTAAAAGAATATCTAAAAAAAGGTCATAAAAATGATACAGTTTATAGAACAAGAGACATAGATAGCGAAAGTAAATTAACATTTTTATTAAAGCAATCAGCTGAATTATTTAATATTTCATTAGATCTTAATTCAAAAGAATTAATATCAAGCGAGGAATTTATATTACTTGAAAGATTATTAAATGATCAAATAATAAAAAATGATAATGATAATGATAATAGCAATGATAAAAATGGGAAGAAAGTTAAAATAGAGGAAGTGGAACCAAAAAAAGGTAAAGATATTAAGCCGACAAGTTTACAAAACCCAAGTGATCCTGATGCAACATACAGAACTAAATATGGTCCTAACATAGGCTATGTAACAAACATAACAGAAGTCTTTGATGACGATAATAGGATTTACATCTCATATAAGTATAAACCAAATATATATTCAGACACTAATTTTTTAAGAGACTTTATAGAAAAACAAAATAAAAGCAAATGGGAAATAATGTTATTAGTTGATGGTGCATATTATTCATATGAATTATCAGAAAAAGCTAAAGAAAAAAATATTATATTAATTCCAGGTGAACTTGCAGGAAGAAAAAACAATGATAAATTACCGTTAACAGAGCATAAAATAGATTCAAGTACTAATGAAATAATTGAATGCGCGAATGGGAAAAAACCTGAAATTTCAACTTATGATGAAGAAAAAGAAGCGTATGTAGCAAAATTTAATAAATCTGATTGTGAAAATTGTGAATATGCATCTACCTGTACTATTGAAGAACAAAAAAATACAATAAACTGAGATTTAGCAGAAAACAATATGAACGGTGTAATTTAAAAATTCAAATGGAGACAAAAGAATATGGAAAACTTTCTAATCAACGAGCAGGTATAGAAGGAGCGCCTTCTATCTTTAGAAGGAAATATGATATAGATAATATGCACGTTAGAGGATTAGTGTGCTCAAAAATAGAATTTGGTTTCAAAATATTGGCAGCTAACTTCAAAAACTTCCATAAAGGGATCAAAAAGATGGAATCTTTTTCTTTAAATTATTTTTTTACAATTATTATGAAAAAACATTTTAGAATTATAAATTTTTCAAAAATAAGTTGTTTTTAGCGTAGTTACTGTGAAATAACCATATTATTAATCTTGAAATTAGTAGATGGATAATATAAAATAAGTTATATAAAAATATTAATTCAATTAATTTTCTAAATGGTGGTGATTTAATGAGATTTGTTAATGTTTCAAATTCAATTGTAAATGAAATGATTGCTAGACCAATTATAAATAATAAAGGTCAAATTTTGATGTCTAGAGATACAGTAATCACTGAAAATATAATTAAAAAGTTGCAAAAACTTGGGATTAGAAGTGTTTATATTAGATCAGAGATTTCTTCGGAATTAGAAGATGTTATTGATGTAGCAGAAAGAAAGACAGCAACACTTGAATTCAAAAAATTTGCTGATGGATTATATAAAAATGTTACTAAGGCAGAATCCTTAAGTGTAAATAAGAGAATAAAAACACATAACAATTTAAATAAACAGATAGATATAATAGCAAATAATTTAATGAAGGATATAAATTATTCGAAAAAAATGGCGGTTGTTGATATTAAGTCAACTGAAGATTATTTATTTGAGCATCAAATTAGTGTATGTATCTTATCAATATATCTTGCAAGAAAGTTTGGTCTTAATAATAAAGATATTAAAAAATTAGCAAAAGCTGCGTTAATATTTGATTACGGAAATTTTTTATTAGAAGATAAAAGTGTTTTATCAAAAGGAGAATTAACTAAAGATGAAAGAAAGGAAATGGAACAACATACAGTATTAGGATATGATTTTTTTCGTAAATCTACTGATTTTTCAATAACTGAAATAATTCCTGCTTTAGAACATCATGAGAGAATAAATGGTTCGGGTTATCCAAGGGGAATTAAAGGTGATAAGATGCATATTTTTTCAAAAATTATTGCAATTACTGATTCATATGATGCGCTTACTTCGGATAGAGTTTATAGAAAAGCATATTCTCAAAGTGAAGCAATAGAGTTGTTGATGGGAAGTGCGGGAAGCCTATATGATTTTGAACTTACAAATTTATTTGTTAAAAATATTATTCCTTATCCAAAGGGGAGTAAAGTGATTTTATCAAATAAAGATATTGCATTCGTAATAAATCAAAATAGAGATTTGCCACTTAGACCTAAAGTAATAGTAATAAGTCAAACTAATAAGAGGTATATTGATTTAGCAAAGGATACGAGCATAACAATTAAACATGTTTTAATGACTTAAACTTAAATTGTTTATAACTTTTAATATGTACTGTTAATTTGAATGGAGTAAAATGAATAAGAATATAAATTTTTTAGAAGGAGATATTTTTAAAGGATTAATTAAATTGGCAATTCCTATAATGGCTACTTCATTTTTGCAAATGGCTTATAATTTAATTGATATAATATGGATAGGGAGACTTGGAAGTTTGAGTGTGGCGGCAGTTGGGACTGCAGGATTTCTCATGTGGCTAGGGATGGCTTTTGTTATAATGCCGAAAATTGGAGCTGAAGTTTTAGTATCTCAATCAATTGGAAAGCAAGATAAAATTAATGCAAAAAATAGTGCGAGAAGTGCGCTTCAATTAGCGATATTTTTTGGTTTAATTTATGCTATTATTTTAATTGTATTTAATAAATCTTTAATTGCTTTTTTTAATATTAAAGACGAGTATGTTGTAAAGATGGCTATGGAGTATTTGAGAATTATTGGATATGGTGTTGTATTTGCATTTATGAATCCTGTATTTACTGGTATTTACAATGGCTATGGTAATAGTAGCATGCCATTTAAGATTAATGCTATTGGATTAATTATAAATATTGTACTTGACCCTATTTTAATATTTTATTTTGATATGGGCATAGAAGGCGCTGCAATTGCTACGATAATTGGACAGATTGCCGTATCATCAGTATTTATTGCTAAAATAAAGTATGGGCATGATATATTTGAAGAATTCAATTTGTTTAAACAAATCGATAAGAAAATAATTAAAAAAATAATTAAATTAGGGCTTCCTATTAGTATAAAAAGTGGATTATTCACAATAATAGCTATGATAATTGCAAGAATTATTGCTTTTTGGGGACCAATTCCTATAGCTGTTCAAAAAATAGGTTCACAACTTGAAGCGTTATCATGGATGACATCTGAGGGATTTGCAACAGCAACTAGTACATTTGTTGGACAAAATTATGGAGCAAAAAATTATAGTAGAGTTAAGGAAATTTATTTTAAATCATTAATTATCATGACTTTTATAGGATTGATTGTATCAATATTATTTATAGTTTTTCCGAAACAAATATTTTCAATATTTATTAGTGAATTAGAAGCGCTTGAACAAGGCATAATATATCTTAGAATACTTGGAATATCACAAATGTTTATGTGCGTTGAAATAACTACTAGTGGTGCCTTTAATGGACTTTCAAAAACAATATATCCATCAGTAGTAAGTGTTGTTTTTAATATTTTAAGAATTCCTATGGCTCTTTTGTTTTCAGCTACTATACTAGGATTAAATGGAATCTGGTGGGCAATAAGTATATCTAGTATTTTGAAGGGTATTTTTGCATTTTTTGGTTTTTTATATTTATTAAAAAAACTGTTTTCTGTTACTGTTATTGATAAGGCCTCATAAAATTGGGTATAAAGGTTATGGAGGTGTTAAAATGAAAAGGAAATTTACTGCACTTGTAATCGAGGGAAACCAAGATAAAATGTATAATATTGAAAATGTTATTTTGCCGCTTGATATTGAGCTTATTAAAGTAACTACTGGCGAAGAAGCTTTAGTAAAAATTTATAATGAAAATATAGATCTTGTATTATTTGATTCTGATATTAAAGATATGGATAGTTTAATAGTTTTAGAAACAATTTTAACTTATGAAAGAAGTTTTGATATACCGGTTGTAATGATTACGGAAAAAGATAGAAATGACGATTATATTTTATATGCATACGAGTTAGGGATATCTGATTATATAAAAAAGCCTATTAATTTTGAAATTTTAAAGTGTAAAATTTCAACAATTATAAAACAAATAACTACTAAGAGATGTTCTGAACGAAAACAGTTGATGTATAAAAAGAAAATAGAAGAATTAGAGAAAGAAGTTGTATATTTATCTGAAGAAAAATCTAATGTTGAAGTTGATGTCAATATAGATGCACTTACGAATATTCCTAATAGAAGAATGTTTGATAGTGTTCTTGATGACGAATGGTTTAGAATGATGAGAAATCATGAATTTTTAGCTGTATTTATGGTGGATATTGATTATTTTAAACAGTATAATGATAAATATGGACATGTTCAAGGTGATCTATGTTTGATAAAAGTTGCAAAGATTATTGATGAATCTTTTAATAGAGTAGGTGATTTCGTAGCACGATATGGTGGAGAAGAATTTGTAGTAATAGTTCCAAACTTTGAATATGACGATGCAAAATTAATGGCTGAAAAATTAAGAGAAAATATATTAGAGGCAGAAATTATACATGAAGATTCTATAGTGTCAGATTACTTAACTATAAGTATAGGCATAGCAAGTGTAATTCCTAGTTATAAATATTCAAAGGTGAATTTGGTTGATGAAGCGGATAGTGCTCTTTATTTAGCTAAGAAATCTGGAAGAAATATTGTTAAGGGTATCAGAGTTTGAAAGAATATTAATATCAGTTATTATGACTGATATTTTTTTGACATATATTTTTAATAGAAATGTTAAATGATTGAGAATACACAAGTTAAAATTTATGATAAAATGAATGTGAGGTGAGAATAAATGATAAATTATAAAAAAATAGTTAGTTTAATTATAATGGTATGTTTGATTTTTTCGACTATTAGTTTTGCAGACCCTTCAGAGTGGGCAAAGACGAGTTATTATTCCTTAAGGTATGAGCAACTTATTGATAATTCTCTTACAGTTGATAGATTGTTTCAAAAGAATATTACTAGGGAAGAATTTATAGAAATGTTAATTAAAGTTTATTTAGAGGAGTTAAGGATAAATATTGAATCTGTTAATTATGATGATTATTTTTCAGATACAGATAATCCATATATTGAATATGCTTATAAAATGAAAATTGTTAATGGGGTAGAAGAAAAAAAGTTTTTACCATATAAAAATGTAACGCGAGAAGAAATGGCAGTAATGATGAAAAATGTTTTAAATCAACTTAAATTAACTAATATAAATTATAAAGAGTCAGTTTTTATAGATAGATATAATATATCAAATTGGGCGGTGGATGCTGTTGATTATTGTTATGATAATAGCCTAATTAACGGTGTAGGTAATAATACATTTAAGCCTAAAGATAATGCAACTAGAGAACAAGCATTTAAATTAATTGACAATATATATAATCGATATAATTTAAAAGTTGCTTTTAATAAGGATAATCCTACAAATAAATTAGGAAATTTCTTAACTTATAAAGGTAATGAAACTAATTTGAATATTTATAAAGATAATAATGAATTAGTAATTGTATCAAAGGGGATTGCTCCATTTGGAGAAAATCTTAATATTAAAGAAGATCACTATCAAATATTTAGAATTTTAGAAAGTAATGAGAATATTTCTTTTGTGGCAGTAGATAAAGTAGTAGAGGTTATTAATGATTTATTTAACAATGTTGAAAAAAAGTA
>JAYEHA010000446.1:0-8117 GCA_034659335.1 Bacillota bacterium | reverse complement strand
CTTTATTAATTATTTCGATCAGTTTCATGAATTTAAAGATATAAAAATATTGCCAGAAGGTTTTGAAATTGATGATATGGAAGAAGTATTTGGATTTAAAAATTTTGGTTATTATTATGGGAGTTCTTATAATGTTATTAGATACCATGATAATTATGAAGATTATGTGATTGATATTTCTGAGTATACTTATATGGTTAACGTAAATCTTAATTTAGATGAATCAAAGAAAATTCAAAGTGATAAAATAGAAATTAGATATGATTCTAAAGATAAAAAATTAATTATTTTACAAGAAAATATTCAAATAGCAGATATTTTAGTTGAAGATTTAATTAATGATTATCACAAAAAGCAAAAAGGTAGATCTATTGAAACTATTAATGATGCAATAATAGAATATGATTTTAATTTGGTAAAATTAAAATTTATAATAAAAAATGTTTATTATGACGAATCTCGATTTAATAACTATTTGGAATTTAAATTGTTTATAAATATAATTATATAAGGAGTATAATTATATTTATAAATTTGAAAAAATACGCTTAAAAATTATTATTGAGTTATATATGGAGGAAAAAGTCAATGGGAGATAAAAATGAAACCTATTATTGGAATAACAACAACTATAATTAAAGATAGCGAGTATAAAAAATATGGCATTAAACATATAAAAAATTTAAGTATGTCAAGAGTAGCAGTTGATTATGCGAATGCAATTGAACAAGCAGGTGGTATTCCATTTTTAATACCTATACTTAATAATCACGATGAAAAGATTATCGATGAAATTATTTCTAGAATTGATGGTATTATATTTACTGGTGGAGAAGATGTTGATATAAGTTTTTATAGTAATGAAAAAGCAGAAGCAGATACGCTAAGTATTATGAAATCAAATATTGAAAGAGATAAATTTGAATTGAAATTATTAAAGAGTGCTATAAAATTAGATAAACCAATTTTAGGAATATGCAGGGGAATTCAGTTGATAAATATTTATTTTAATGGAACATTATATAAAGATATAAACAGTGAATATAAGACTAATATAAATCATTTAGGGCCATTAGATTATAAGAATAAAAAAATTCATAAAATAAATATTTCACATGATTCAGAATTATTTAAGGTATATAAGAGATTATCTATTGATGTAAATAGTTTTCATCATCAAGCAATAAAAGTGGTTGGTAATTCGTTAAAAGTTATTGGAAGAGCAACTGATGGGATTGTTGAAGCGGTTGAATATACTGGAAAACAATGGGTTTTAGGATTACAATATCATCCAGAAATGATGTTTGAAAATGATAAAGAACAATTAAAAGTATTTAAGTATTTTGTTGAGAAAATAAAAACACTTTAATAAAAATGGTTCATACAATATGATATGAACCATTTTTTTAATTATTTTACTTGACTATTACTAGCTGGTCTAAAGTAGTGGGCTTTTCGCTTATTTTTGTAAGTTTTATAATTTCCTTACTTATACCTTCAATTTTTTTATCATAAATTTGACTTAGAATGCCAAGGGATTGTGACATATCAAATGGAGTGAGAAATATAACATCAATTTCAGGTAACTTTAAAATTTCTTCTAAATTATTAAATCATTCAGTATTTTTACAATGAATAATTACCATTGTTTCTTCATTGGAATTTTTAAAATAATCAAATGTGTTAATATTTCTGTAATCAGCTGAATGAGCTAGGGCAAGGCCTCTAGAACTAATTGGAAAGTATTTTGATGTATTAATTGCTTTTTACAGTATTTATCTCTGGTACTTGTACATTATGTGCATCAACATCTAATGGTCTTAAAATATTTGTAGTTTAATTTTCTGTAACACGAATAATAGGAGTGATTTGTCTGTATTCAGTAGCCCGTACTAAATTTTTTGTTGTCTCAATAGATAAATCTCCATGCTTGGTATCTATTACAATGAAATCAAATGAAATCAAATCATCCAAGTGCAATGATTTCAACTAGATTGGGTGTTGGATTGATAACAAAAGTTCCAATTGAAGCATTTTTCTTTTTCAAATTCTCTTTTAGTAGATTTTTCATCAATCCCTTCTCTAATACCTAAGAATATTATAATAGATAATTGGATACAGTAGAAGAAATTGTTTTTTTTTAAGAAATGAAAACATTTTCCTTGAAACCGCTCCCATTTTGTGGTATAGTAATTTTAAATTAAGGAAGTGATAACTATGGCAACTATATATGATATTGCAAAAGAAGCAGGTGTATCAAAAAGCACTGTTTCAAGAGTAATAAATAATCAGGCAGGTGTTAATAAAGATAAAAAACAGATAGTGCTTGATGCTATAAAAAAATTTAATTATAAACCAAATGCTGCTGCAAGAAGCCTTGGATTAAAAAGAAACAATACCATTGGAGTACTTGTTCATGATTTATCTGATAGTTTCTTTTCTGAATATGTTAAACAAATTAATAATATATTTGCAAATGAGCTTCATTATGGAGCATTATATTGCACTACAAATAAATCTACACCAAATAAAGTCAATTATTTAGAGCAATTAAATAAAAGTGTAGATGGATATGTTTTTTTAGGAGAGGATGTTGTATCAAAACAAGAGTTAAAAGTTTTAATGTGTGATAATGAATTATTTGTTGGAATTGGTACTAATTTAACTTTTGAAGAAGGTGTTATGGTTGATATCAATAATTATAATGCTTCATATCAAGCAGTGGAGTATTTAATTAATTTAGGTCATACTAAAATTTTGTATATATCTCAGAAAGAAAAAAGAATTGAGTTTTCAGAAAGATATATGGGTTATCAAAAGGCGTTAATGGATTACAAATTAAAGTGTCAACCATATTATGAAATTGGATTTAAAATAGATGAAGCCTATGAAATTGCTAAAACAGTAAAAAATGAAATTGAAGAAAAAGGCATAACAGCTGTTATGTGCTTTAATGATATAGCAGCAAGTGGGTTAGTTGATGGTTTAATAGATCTAGGGTTTAAAATTCCAGGTGATATTTCTATTATTGGTTTTGATGATTCAAAAGATCTTATGAATACAAGAAATCAAATTCCATTACTTACGACAATTAGACAACCTAATAAAGAAATGGCTGAATATGGTGTTAATGAATTATATAAAATGATTATTGATGGAAAAAAAGGTGAAAGTAAAGAATTTAAATGTGAACTAGTTATTAGGGAAACAACTGATATACCAAGAAAAAAATAAAATTTTTGCAGGAAATGGGAGCGCTACCAAAATAAATGTATAAACAGTGATGTACTGTTTTAATGGACATAAGTCCAAATTATATAAATTAAAATATTAAGGAGTGAAAGAATGAAAAGAACATTAAGTTTATTATTAGTATTAGTAATATTATTCTCTTTGGTTGGATGTGGAAAAACTGTAACAAGTGAACCAGCAGAGGATGCAACTAAAGAACCTGTTAAAGTAGAAGCTGTAGAACCAACGGCAAATAAAGGTGACACTTTAGTGGTTTGGACATTTACAGATGAACTAAAAGGAATTATTGAAAATTATTATGAAAAAAATAACGATTTAGATTATAAAATTGATGTTGTTGTAGTACCTAATGAGAATTATCAATCAAAATTAGATCCAGCATTAGGTTCTGGAAAAGCAGCTCCAGATGTATTTGCGGTAGAAGCTGCTTATGCAAAAAAATATTTTAATTCAAAATACACTAAGGATTTAAGAACAATTGGTATTGAGCCAACTGAAATACCTATTATGCAATATGTAAAAGATGTTGCAACTACAGAAAATGGACAGTTTAAAGGTTTAAGCTGGCAAGCAACTCCAGGTGCATATTTCTATAGGAGAAGCTTAGCTGAAAAGTATCTTGGTGTTAGTGAGCCAAAAGATGTTCAGCCATTATTATCTAACTTCGATAAGTTCCATGAAGCTGGATTAACAATAAAAGAAAAATCTAATGGAGAAACTGCAATAATTAGTTCTTTGGGAGATTTCACAAAAGTATTTAAAGCTGATAGAAGTGAAGGATGGATTGTTAATAATAAATTTACTGTTGATCCTAAAATTGAAGAATTAATGGAAATTGGAAAGCAATTTACTGATGAAGGTTTAACAAATGATGCTGAGCAATGGACTGAAACATGGTTTGCTTCAATGTCTAATGATGAAGTGTTTGGTTATTTTCTTCCAACTTGGGGACTTCATTATGTATTAAAAACAAATGCTGAAAATGCAAATTCTGGTGAAACTACTTTTGGAGATTGGGGGATGGTTCAAGGCCCAGCACCTTATTTCTGGGGTGGAACTTGGTTAACAATGCGTGAAGGGACAGAAATGGAACAAGCTGCATATGATTTAATTAACTACTTAACATTAAATGAAGAATTCTTAACAACTTATGCTAAAGAAAGTGGAGATTTCCTTGCTAATGTAAATGTTGTTGAAAATGTAAAAGATACTTATGCTGATGAATTCTTAGCTGGTCAGAATCAATATGCAATGTTTGCAGAAATGGCGAAAGGTATTGATGCAACAACTATGACTGGTAGTGATCTTGATATTGATGATTTATTTGATGAGCAATTAATAGCTTATACAAAAGGTGAGAAAAATAAAGAAGATGCTTTAGAATCATTTACTAGTAGTGTGAAAGATGCATTTCCTAATTTAGATTACTAAGAATAATTATAATATGGCATGGGAGATTAATTTCTTCCATGCTATTAAAAAAATCAATTGGAATTATTTTGAAAAGAGGTTCTTATGGAGTTGACTAGATCAAAAAAGAAAAGAAAAGGCGGTATTGCTAATTATAGTAAATACGGCCAAATGTTTGCCATACCTTTTATTATTGGATTTTTATTATTTCAATTATATCCAATTATTTATACTGTAACATTGAGTTTTACTGATTTAGCAGGATGGGAAACTGAATTAAATTTTATTGGATTTAAAAATTATATTCACATTTTACATAATGATCATTTTCTACGAGCATTGAAGAATACATGGATTATATGGGGAATGAATTTTGTACCACAATTATTAGTTGCATTGATATTAGCAAAATGGTTTACAGATAACGCTGTTAAAATCAAAGGTGAAGGGCTATTTAAAGCAATATTTTACTTACCTAATATTATAACTGCAGCGTCTTTAGCTATTTTATTTAATTCGTTATTTGGATTCCCTCATGGACCAATAAATCAAATACTTATTCATTTTAATGTTCTTCAAGAACCTTTTGAATTTTTTAGGAGTAAACCAGGGACAAGGATTATTGTAGCATTTATCCAATTTTGGAGATGGTATGGTTCAACATTTATAATATTATGTGCGGGAATAATGGGGATTAGTCCTTCATTATTTGAAGCTGCAAAAATTGATGGAGCTTCGGATTGGAAAATTTTCACAAATATTACATTACCATTATTAAAACCTATTACATTATATATACTAATTACGTCTTTGGTTGGTGGAATGCAAATGTTTGATATTCCATTCTTATTAACCGGTGGAGGGCCAGATTATGCAGTAGAAACTGGAATGATTTATGTATATAATCAAGCATTTACAGGAAACAGAAATTTCTTTATGTCTGCAACTGCATCAGTTGTTTTGTTATTAATAATAATGGTCTTTAGTGCGATTATTTATTATCTAATGAATAAAGACAAAAGGAAGGTGGGTAGATAATATGAAAACTGAAAAAATTATGAAAAAATTTATTAAATATGTTGTTAGTATTATATTATTTATTTTGAGTGTTATTCCATTTTGGATTTTAGCAGTAAATGCAACAAGATCTACTGAGCAGATTCAGCAAGGTTTTTCAATGATACCAAGTCATTTTATTTCATTTAACTATGAAGTATTAACGGGAAGAGGATTTGGTTTTTATAGAGGATTTGCAAATAGTTTGTTTATTTCAACAAGTTTTACTTTGATAGTACTTTATTTTTCAGCAATGACTGCATATGCTCTTGTTGTATATGAATTTAAAGGAAAGAAATTAATATTTTCAATTATAGCATTTGTTTTAATGGTGCCAGCACAATTAAGTCTTATTGGATTTTATAAAATGATGTTAAATGCTGGATTAACTGATAGTTATATTCCCCTTATTTTACCAGGTTTAGCTTCACCTGCTACAGTATTTTTTATGAGGCAGTATTTGCTTTCAAGTTTTCCAATTACATTAGTTCAAGCTGCAAGGATTGATGGAGCTTCAGAGTTATCGATTTTCCATAAAATTGGATTACCACTTATGAAACCGGGCTTGGCTACAATGGGTATATTTACTTTTGTTGGTTCGTGGAATAATTTGATTGTACCATTAATGTTAATTAGTACTGAGGATAAATATACATTACCTATGCTAGTTCAATTATTAAAAGCTGATATATACAGAACAGAATATGGTAGCATTTACTTAGGAGTTGCAATGACAATTCTACCGTTAGTATTAGTATATGCGGTATTTTCTAAGTTTATAATAGCTGGAGTTGCTTTAGGTGGAGTTAAGGAATAAAGAAAGGTAAAGGTGAAAAATGAGTTTTGATAAGCAATTTAAATGGGGTGCAGCAACTGCATCATATCAAATTGAGGGTGGAGCTTACGAAGATGGAAAAGGTTTATCGATTTGGGATATGTTTTGTAAGGAGCCTGATAAAATTTATAATGGAGATACAGGTGATTTTGCATGTGATTCATACCATAGAATAAAAGAAGATGTAAAAATTATAAAAGATTTAGGCATAAAAATATATCGATTTTCATTATCATGGACTCGAATTTTACCCAAAGGAATTGGAAAAATCAATGAAGATGGATTAAAGTTTTATGATATGTTTATTGATGAATTAATAAAAGCGAATATTGAGCCATATATTACATTATTCCATTGGGATTATCCATATGAGCTTTATAAAAAAGGACATTGGTTAAATGATGAATCATCAAAATGGTTTGAAAATTATACTGATGTAGTAGTTAAAAGGTATGGAGATAGAGTAAAAAATTGGATGACAATTAATGAGCCTCAAATATTTATAGGGTTAGGTTATTTAACTGGAAGGCATGCTCCTGGACTTAAACTTAGTAGATTTGACATTATTAGAATGACTCATAATGTTTTATTATCACATGGTAAAGCTGTAAGAAAAATAAGAGAACATGTAGAAAATGCAAGTGTTGGTTTTGCATTTGTATGTGACGTAGGTATACCGAGTACAAATTCTGATGAAGATAAAAATGCTGCAAGAGAATATACATTTAATCGTCAGTCAAAAGAAAATGATATTAAAAGATATGATTTTCCTTTTGACAATGAATTATGGTTTGATCCAGTTATATTAGGTAAGTACCCTAATTGGGTTTATGAAAATTATAGTGAAAATTTACCCAAATCATTAGATGAAGACCTAAAAATAATATCAGAAAATGTTGATTTTATGGGATTGAATATTTACCATGGAAAAGAAGTGAAAAATTCTGATGGTGGATTTGAATTTGTTAAACTAAATCAAGGACATGCTGTTACAGGACATAATTGGAATTTTACACCTGATGCATTATATTGGGGACCATATTTTATGTATGAAAGATATAAAAAACCTATTATGATTACAGAAAACGGGCTTTCAAATAAAGATTGGGTAAGTATTGATGGTAAAGTTCACGATGAAGGAAGAATTGACTTTTTGAAAAGATATTTGATTAGATTAGGTGATGCAATTGATGATGGTATTAATGTAACAGGATATTTCCAATGGTCTTTATTAGATAATTTTGAATGGGCAGAAGGATATAAAGAAAGATTTGGACTTGTTTATGTTGATTTTTTAACAGGAGTAAGAACAAAGAAAGAATCCTATTATTGGTATAGAGATCTAATTAATGGTAAAGAAGAATTAAAGTAAATTATTAAGCTTTTAGAATGAATAAGATTCTAAAAGCTTTTTTGATTTTATTAAAACATTGCATATATAATATGATACAATAAAATTGAGCAATATATTTAAATTATTTGAAAGGATATTTATGAAAAACATAAAATTTATAAAAAATTATTTATTTGGTGGTATTATTTTAGTACTAGTAATATTCTTACT
>JAYEHA010000445.1:0-8118 GCA_034659335.1 Bacillota bacterium | reverse complement strand
AAAAAAATTACAATAAAAAATATTAGAAAAATTGAACGACTGGATTATTTAAATGCATTTATTATTGATTATATGGGTAAAGATAATATAAATAGAACTTGGGAATTAGTTTCACGTGATGGCTTAGAAAGATTGGAAAATGAAATTAATGAAAATAAATCTTATTCAGATGGTGTAATGATATTTGCTTGTAATAAAGAAAAAACTAAACTTGTTATTTTAAAGGAATTTAGAGTAGTTGCTGGACAATATATATATACATTACCTGCAGGATTAGTCGATAGCGGAGAAAGTATTAAAACAAGTGCAAAACGTGAATTTAAAGAGGAAACTGGTTTAGATATTGATGTCGAATATATAGAAAAAGAAAGATATACGAGTGTAGGAATAATCAATGAAAAAGTAAGTGTAGCTTATGGTTATTATTCTGGAACTCCTTCAAAAGAGTATCAAGAAGTAAGTGAAGATGCAGAAATTGAAATTATTGATAAAAATAGGGCAAAAGAAATTATGACTAATGGAGAAGTTTCAATGAGAACTGCATTACTTGTCGAAAACTTTTTTAAATTAAACAGTTTTTTGTTATAGTTTTTGGAATGATATTTGCAAGATATATTCATAAACATATATTTTGGAGGTTAATTATGAATTTAATACCAGTGTCAAAAGGAATAGGAATAGGGAATGCTTTAATTATAGAGGAATTTCCTGAAATAAAAGAGGAATTTACTATAAGTAGTATTGATGAAATTAAAAGGTTAAGTAATGGTATAAACAAAACGGCGAATGATATTAAAATATTATATACTGCTCATGCTAATACAATTACTAAAAAAGAAGTAGATATTTTCAAAGCACATGAAATGATGCTTAAAGATCCAGTTTTTGAAGACAAAATAGTAGATTTAATAAAAACTAAAAAATTTAATGCACCATATGCTGTGAAATTAGTAATGAATGAATATGTATCTCTTTTTGAAAATATGGATAATGAATATTTTAGAGAAAGAGCGCTTGATATGAAAGATATAGGGAAGAGACTGATCGCAAAATTATTAGATATAGGATTAACTGATTTTTCTTTAATTAATAATAAAACGATTATTATTGCAAAAGAGCTTACTCCATCTGATATTATTCAATTGGATAAAAATTATATTTCTGGAATTATTACAGAAGAAGGTGGAGAAACCTCTCATGTAGCAATAATTGCAAATACTATGTCAATACCTGGAATTATGGGCGCTACTGATATCACTAAAAAAGTTAAAAATAATGATTTAATTATTATAGATGGCTCTACAGGAGAATTAATAATTGAACCTAATCAGGAAATTATTGATAAATTTATTTTAAAAAGGAATATTCAAATTGAAGAGGAAATACAATTAAAAGAAATGATAGGAAAAGAAACAATAACTTTAGATGGAAAAATTATTGAATTATCGGCAAATATTGCAGGTATTGGTGATATTGAAAATGTAATTGAAAATGATGCAGAAGGTGTTGGTTTATTTAGAAGTGAATTTATATATATGGACAGAAATTCATTTCCAACAGAAGAAGAACAATTTAATATTTATAAAATTGCATTACAAAAAAATGGAAATAGACCTTTAATTATTAGAACAATGGACATTGGAGGTGACAAAACAATCGATTATTTAAATATTGAAAAAGAAGCAAATCCATTTTTAGGATATAGAGCTATTAGATATTGTTTAGATAATGAAGATGTTTTTAAAACGCAACTACGTGCACTTTTAAGAGCAAGTATATATGGTAATCTCAAAATTATGTTTCCGATGATTTCATCAATGAAAGAATTAAGAAAAGTAAAATTAATTTTAAAAAGTGTAAAAAAAGAATTAAAAGAAAAAAAATGTGATTATAGTAACAATATTGAAATAGGGATAATGATTGAAGTCCCATCAGCAGCAATTATGGCTGATAAATTAGCAACTGAAGTAGATTTTTTCTCAATTGGGACAAATGATTTAATTCAATATTTAACAGCTACTGATAGAATGAATGGTAAAGTTAAGGATTTATATACGCCATATCATCCCGCAGTACTTAGAACAATTAACAATATTATAAAGGCCGGACATGATAATGGCATTTGGGTTGGCATGTGTGGTGCAGTAGCTTCAAATGAAAAATTAATACCTTTACTTTTAGGTATGGGTTTAGATGAGTTTTCAATGAGTCCAAATATGCTTTTAAAATCAAGAAAAATAATAAATAATATAAATATCAAAGAAATGAAATTATTAGTTGAAAAAGTATTAAATCAAGATGACTCTAAAAAAATTGAAGAGTTTTTATAAAAATCGGATAAAAATTATCAAGCATTGGTAAAATTTATCAACAAAATAATAATTATACGTAAAAATTATATCAAATTAGATATATACCATTTGGAATAAAACTTGCAATATATATAATTAGTTGAAAAATATTATAGGAGGAGATTCAAATGAAAAAAATAATTAATAACCCAGAACAAGTTGTAGAAGAAATGCTTCAAGGGATGGTAAAAGCACATCCGGAGTATATTAAACGAGTTGATGGTTTTGATGTAGTTGCAAGAACTATTAAACCTGTTTCAAAAGTAGCATTAATTAGCGGTGGCGGAAGTGGACATGAACCAAGTCATGGTGGTTTTGTTGGAACTGGAATGTTGGATGCTGCTATAGCTGGTGATGTTTTTACTTCTCCAACTCCGCAACAAGTATTTGGAGCAATTAAAGCTGCTGATAATGGAAATGGTGTTTTAATGGTAATAAAAAACTATTCTGGAGATGTAATGAATTTTGAAATGGCTGCTGAATTAGCAGATATGGAAGATATTAAAGTTGAACAAGTAATTGTTAATGATGATGTTGCCGTAGAAGATAGTTTATACACAACTGGTCGTCGTGGGATTGCAGGAACAATTTTTATTCATAAAATTGCTGGTGCTGCTGCAGAAGCTGGAAAAGATATAGGAGAAGTTAAATTAGTAGCTGAAAAAGTAATAGCTAATGTAAGATCGATGGGTATGTCATTAAGCCCTTGTACTATACCTGCTGTAGGAAAACCTGGTTTTGAATTGCCTGAAAATAAAATGGAAATAGGGTTAGGTATTCATGGTGAACCTGGAACTCATCAAGATGATATCAAAACATCTAAAGAAATTGCAAAAATATTAACGGATAGAATATTCGAAGATATGACTTTTGAAGATGATGATGAAGTAGCAATTCTTATTAATGGTCTTGGTGGAACACCTGCTATGGAATTATATATTGCTAATAATGATGTTAAAAATATATTTGATGAAAAAGGAATTAAAGTTTATAAAACTATGGTTGGAAACTTTATGACTTCTTTAGAAATGGCGGGTTATTCAATTTCGGTTTTAAAACTTGATAAAGAATTAAAAGGCTATTTAGATGCTACTGCTGATACAATTGCATTTAGACAATTATAATTAATAGGGAGTATAAATATGAATATGGAGAAGTTACTTATTGTTATAAATAAAATTTCAATGAAAATACAGGAAAACAAAGATTTTTTGACTGAATTAGATCAAGTTATTGGTGATGGAGATCATGGTTTAAATATGAATAAAGGCTTTAAAGCTGTTGATAAAGCATTAAGTGAAACAGATATTAAAACATGTGATATTTTATTTAAAACAATTGCTATGGCATTAATTTCTAATGTAGGTGGAGCAGCTGGTCCTTTATACGGAACTGCATTTTTATTTGTATCAAAGGCAATTGGTCCAAAAGAAGAGATAGTAAAAGAAGATTTGCCTTTAATATTTGATGCGTTTATAAAGGGTGTTCAAATGAGAGGTAAAGCAGTACAAGGTGAAAAAACTATGTTGGATTCTTTAATTCCTGCTTATGAATCTATTAAAAGTAGTATAGAAAGTAGAGATAGCAGTATTCAATTATTTAATAAAGCATGCATTGAAGCTAATAATGGAATTGAGTACACTAAAACTATTATTGCTACTAAGGGTAGAGCGAGCTATTTAGGAGAAAGAAGTATTGGACATCAAGACCCTGGTGCTACTTCTTCGTATTTGATGATTAAATCAATACTTGAAACTTTGGAGAGTGGTATATAATGGTTGGAATGGTAGTTGTATCTCATAGTAAAAAATTAGCTGAAGGGGTTGTAGAACTTTGTAAATCTATGGTTCAAAAAAATATACCAATTATTGCTGCAGGCGGAACTAATGATGGAAGGTTAGGAACTGATGCTGTTAAAATTGTTGATGCTATTAAATCAGTTAATCAAAGTAATGGAATTGCAATTTTTGTTGATTTAGGAAGCGCTATATTAAGTGCTGAATTAGCAATTGATATGTTATCTGAAGATTTAGCTAAACAAGTAAAAATTATTGATGCTCCACTTGTTGAAGGTTGTATTGCATCAAGTATTGAAATTTCATTAGAATCTTCATTAGAAAAGGTTGAAAATACAGCAAAGGGTAGTTATAAATTAAGAAAATTATAGATAAAATATTTAAACAAGTTGAATAGGAGGATTTTATGAAACAAGAAAAAATTTCGGTTATTATGAAAAACGGATTGCATGCAAGGCCTGCTTCACAACTTGTACAATTGGCTAACAGTTTTGATTCAAATATTATTATTAAAACAGATAATAAAAACCTTGATTGTAAAAGTATTTTATGTTTGATGTCATCTGGGATTAAAGAAAATGATGAAATATTTATTGAAGCTATAGGTGATGATGAAGAAGAAGCTATTAAAAAAATAGTAACATTTTTTACTACAACTAAGTAACTAAAATAGTCATCTGATGTATAAAGGGGAAATTATGAAAAAAAGTAGAGTTTCAAAAAAGATTCTAATTACTCATTGTAAAGGTATTCATACTAGGGTGGCTGCTTTTATAGCTTATAAAGCAAGTCAAATTAATAATAAATATAACGTAAAATTATTAATTAGTAAAACTTCAGATATAAATATGGTTCCAATCTCAAGTATGTTAATTTTAACTAGTTTAAATATTAAATATTTAGATGAAATATTTATAGCTTGTGAAGGTACTAATAATATAGAAGATGCTTTAAGTGAAATAATATTTCATTTAAAAGATGATATTGAATTAAAAAAAGATGATATTGATATAATTGATGATTTAATTGATAAAAATACATTAACAAGTGAGCAACTTGTTGAAAGTATATCTAATGGAGTAGTTGTAGTTAATGAAAAAAATGAAATAATATTATTTAATCATATTGCAGAAAAAATCGTATCCATATCTAGAGATCTAGCTATTGGAAGAAATGTAAATGATGTGATTCCGGGTTCGAAATTAAAAAATGTTTTAGATTCTAAAAAACCAATGATTAATGATAAGCAAGTAATTAATGATATTACAATAATAACAAATAGAACTCCAATAATTATAAATAATGAAATATGTGGAGCAATTGCAATTTTTCAAAATATATCAGAAATTGAAAAACTAACTAATAAATTAGAATCAGTAAATAATATAAAAAATACATTTGGAAATATGCTTGAAACTTTTTCAGAAGGTGTTTGTTTAATCGATTTATTTGGCCAAATAACATATACTAATTATAATTTTATGGATTTTTTAAATTATGATGAGTCAGTAATTAAACAAGATATAAATATATTATTTCCTCAAATAGAAATCGATAAATTAATTAAAAACCCAGATATTAATCAAGTTTTCAATATTAAAATTAAAAACAATAAAATATTGATTACTATTTCAAGTATATATAATAAAAGTGAATTAATCGGTTTTATGATGGTTGTCGATAAAGAACTTCATATTCGTTCGTTGGTAAAACAACTTAAAAATGAAGAAGAAAGAAGTAATTATTTTAAAGAAGAATTGCTTAAAAAAGAACCTTTGGATAAAGCGTTTGATCAAATAATTGGATCAAGCAATACCTTACATGAAGTTATGTACATGGCGAATAAAGCTTCAAAAACTTCTGCTACTGTATTAATTTATGGTGAAAGTGGAACGGGTAAAGAATTAATAGTTAAAGCTATAGTGGGCGCTAGTGATAGAAAGGATAAACCGTTTATAAAACTTAATTGTGCTGCTATACCATATGCTTTGATTGAAAGCGAATTGTTTGGACATATACGTGGATCTTTTACTGGAGCAATAAAAGATAAAATGGGTAAATTTGAACTTGCTAATACCGGCACTATTTTTTTAGATGAGATTGGTGATTTACCACTAGACATGCAAGTTAAACTTCTACGTGTTTTGCAAGAACGAGAAATTATAAGGATAGGAAGTAATAAAATAGTTAAAATTGATGTAAGAGTAATAGCTGCAACTAATAGAAATCTTAACGAAATGATAAAAGAGGGTACTTTTAGAAAAGATTTATTTTATCGACTTAATGTTATTCCTATGCAATTGCCATTATTAAAAGATAGAGTTGAAGATATTCCAGCTTTAGTTGAATATTTTATAAAAAAAATTTGTTTAAATGAAGGGATAGAAGAGAAAAAAGTAACTGTAGAATTTATTGAACAGTTAAAAAAATACTCTTGGCCAGGAAATATTAGAGAGTTAGAAAATATGATAGAAAGATGTATTGCTTTAAGTGATAATAGAATTGATTCTAGCTTATTGCCAAGCTATATTACTTTAAGAGAGAAAGAAAATTCAAATAAAGTAATAAATGGGCCTTTATTAACTATGATGGAATATGACAGAGCAATAATTAAAAAGGCGTTAGAAATTTATCCTTCTTTTAACCAAGCAGCAAAAGCTTTAGGTATTACACACAGAACAGTATCAATGAAGGCTTCTAAATATAATATAAAAAAGCAATAATATTAAAATATGTCTTTACAGTTGAGATATAGAAAATCGTGATAAACTTGAATACTAAGAGTTTATTACGATTTATTTTTTGAAAGTGTTAACCCAACTTCCTTGTAGAAAATTAAATGATAGGTGTTTTTATCATATTTAAAAAAATAAATGTTGTAATCACTTGATAAAAAAATTAAAATCTCAATATAGTGACCAAATTAGTAATAGTCAATAAATTGTTTGTTAGAAAAGTAGAAAAGAAAATAATAAAACTATAAAAGTTTATACAAAATATATTTTAGCAGAATTATATCGAAATGAAGAATGAAAATCAAGGCAACTCGCATTTATGCATTTTTGAAATTTAGAGAGTGATAATTATAAAAGTCATGGAACTCATTTAAGATATAAATTGTTAAATTACCGAACGTTAGATTGACTAAGTGAAAATGCTTTGATATACTGTATTTAAGTAATAATTGGAGGTGTATTAGATGAAAAAAATACCATATGGAGTAGCAAATTTCAAACATATAATAGATTCAAATATGTATTATGTAGATAAGACGATGTATCTAAAAAAAATAGAGGATAAAGATAGAAATATATTTTTTATTAGACCAAGACGATTTGGAAAAAGCTTACTTTTATCTATGATGAGTACTTATTATGATATTAATGAGAAAAACAATTTTGAAAAGTATTTTTTAAATCTTTATGTAGGAAAAGAAGAAAATAAAACAGATAAGGCTAATAAGTATTTAATCTTGCACCTAAATTTTTCATCAGTAACAAGTGAAGGTGGAAAAGATGGACTTATTAAAAGTTTTGATAATGAGGTTTCTTATGCTGTAGAAATATTTATAGATAAATATAGAGATATTTTAAAAATCGAAAAACTTCCTGAAGAATATAAAGGGGCAGTTGAATCATTAAAGTATATCAATAAGCAAATAGAGAGATTAAGAGATAATAAAAAAGTAGAAGTAATGCTTCTAATAGATGAGTATGATAACTTTGCAAACAATCTAATGCATGGAAATCAAGAACTATATAAAGAAATACTACATGGAGAAGGATATATAAGAACATTTTTTAAAACAATAAAAGTAGGAACAGAAAAAGCAGTATTTACAAAGGTATTTGTAACAGGAGTAACACCAATAATGTTAGATGATGTAACAAGTGGAGCAAATATATTTACTAACTGTAGTTTAGATAAAAATCTTAATTCAATGTTAGGATTTACAGAAAAAGAAGTAAAAG
>JAYEHA010000444.1:0-1520 GCA_034659335.1 Bacillota bacterium | reverse complement strand
CTTTAACCCTATCCATAATTTCACCTATTTTCATATTAACTCATCTATAACATAATTTAACAATCTATTAGCCCCTTGAAAATTTATATATTCAATCTTATTTGAAAAATTATCTCTCAATTTATAAAAATTCTGATGCGATGCTGCTTCTGTTATAAATAAGATTAAATCACTATCGTACGCCTTTGATTCAATTTTATTATAACTTTCATGGCCAGATACAAATTGAGCTCCAATTCCATTTTCTTTGAAAGTTTTTATGTATCTACTACTTAAACTTTCATTTCCTATTATTAAAAAACTTTTATTATAAATGATTTCACATTTTTTAGTCCGAATATTTATTGGTTTATCTTGATTATAATTTAGCTTCTTTTTTTCATCAGTTGCTTCAACATAAGTATTTGAATTATATTTTTTTATAATATTATTAAAAATATCAATTCCAATTACATCTCCGTTTTTAAAATCGATACTCTTGTAATTATTAAAATCATTACTATTAATTCGTTTCCCATTTGTAAACTCAATATATGTTTTATCATTATCTTTTAAAATATAAGCCACTTCTAAACTTTCAAAAAACTTTGAATCATTATAATAATAATCCATATCAAGTATTTTAATTAACTCGCCATCTTTTAAAGTAACGATAGCGGGTAATACTACACTAAATTTATTTGAAATAACTATTTTTGATTTATTAATAAAATCATATCCTATATATCCATTATCTAATGCTTCAATTAAATAAATAAGTTTGTGATTTTTTATTTTAATGACATCATAAATACTATGCAGAGTTTTATTAGTAGGTTTAAATGAATCACCAATAATTTCCATATTTTTATTAACTTTTACAATTTCATCTTTTTTATGAGAATCACTAACTTTTTTTAAATCAATGATTTTATGGTTACTATCATATATTTTATAAGGTTTTTTTGATATAATCTGTCTTAATAAATAATTAGACGAATGATCATTATGAAAGATATAGTCAAACTTATTTATAAAAATATCATTTTGCGAAACAGCAATCATTTGATAATTTTGTAAATATATGCTTTCAGGTAAATTAATCAATTCTTTTTTTTCATAATTCGAATTTATAAAATAATAATTATCTTTTTCAATTTCAACATATACTATTTCATATAAATGGGAAAGAATTAAATTATAAGAAACTTTTCCTGTTATAACTGAATCATCATATAATGAAACCAAATGCTTAAAACCTTTAGTTATTCCATTTTCTAAAAGATATTTTTCTACAGTTTGTAAATTAACTTCAAACGCATCTTTTTTATCTTTTAGTTTATTTAATTCATACTTAGTTGACTTTAGTTCTTCTAAGTAGGAAAGTGCTTCTTGTCTCTTTTTTAAATGTTCTTTTTTACTAATCGTTTCACTTTTTAACTCATCAAACTTATTTTTTTGAATATTCATTTCTGATTTTAGTTTTTTAATCTTCTTTAAAGATTTTTCATTATTTTGATTTATTTTAATTTTTGCACTTT
>JAYEHA010000443.1:4416-8143 GCA_034659335.1 Bacillota bacterium | reverse complement strand
AAGAACATTTAAAGAAATGGTATTTTTGGGCAACTCATAGTAGATTAGATCCAATTATTAATTTGGCAAAAACAATTAAAAATCATTGGGATGGAATACTTAAATTTACCGAAAGTAAAATTACTAATGGCGTACTAGAAGGTTTAAATAGTAAAATTCAAGCAACCAAAAGACAAGCACGTGGATACGGAACTATAAAACATTTTATCAGCATGATCTATCTAATCTGTAGTGATTTAAATTTAAAAATAGATACAGATTTATCTAAAGCATTTGTGTAAAATGCGACTTTAACATTCGGCCATTGTAAGGTCTGTAAAGTGGATTACCCACACTAAACAAGAAAGAGCCTCAATAAATACGTATTTAACATTTTTCATTAAATCTTCATCTTCAAGAATACTGTCTAACTTTCCTAACGATTCAACTTTAGCAGATACTTCGAATTGTTGCAACGTCTTTTCCCAATAGTCTTTTAGTACTGGAGGGCAAATAACCAATTTTCTCCCCTTTAATCTTTGAACTAACATCGCACTTATAAATGTTTTTCCTAAACCTACTACATCAGCAATAAAAACACCATTATAGGCTTTAAGTATTTTTTTAGCTTGAACTACTGCATCCGTTTGATATTGAAGTTTCATAAACCCATCTGGGAGCATTTCTTCCCAAGCTTCATTTTTATCTTCATTTATTTCTTCTTTAAAATATTCATATAGTGTTTTTAAAAATAATTCATATGGGGTTATATCTTCTCTCAACCATGTTTTTTCATTTATAGTCTCTATATATTCATCAGAAATTTCTACAGATTCTTGCCACAGCTCTTCGAATTTATTTAAAGCAAAATCAACATCCCTACTATCTTTCAATTCAACATTAAATTCAAGATTATTTACAAGACCTGATTTCGAAAAATTACTTGATCCAGTAATAACTGTACCATATTGATCTGGAATCTTCTCCATATCTTTTCTCATAATATAAACTTTTGCATGAATAGGTGCATTAGGATAAACTCTTAATTCTAATTTCCCACTCTGAAGCCAATTAATAAAAGTTTTAACACCTTGTTCAACTCTATAACTATCTTCTGAATTTTCCATTTCCTCCGTGACATCATCTGTAAATTCTTTCTTTACTTCTTTATGCGACATTTCAAAAGACATTTGCTCTTCATTCGATTTTTCAATAATTGTTATTGTTCTATCATCAACATTTAATCCAACTAACACTCTAATTTTTTCAACATTATCCATTGCAGGGTACATTAAATGAAATCCGCTTGTTCTAAAATATCCAACTAACATATCATAGAATTTTGTATTTGATTTTAACACTTTATTAAATCGATCATAAAGATTTATACCCTCTTCATTTGTAAAAAAAGTCAAATCATTGTGAACTACCATTTTTTCTCCCCTCAATTTCATTATTGTCAGAATTCATTTTTTAAAAATTATCGTTCAAATTTGATTCTGCAAGTTATCAGCAAGTTAAATCCAACTTGATTTTATTTATAAAAGACTTGAAAATACATACTTTTATAAACTAGCATATGAATTATACCTCTATTCTGCAAGTTACCAGCAAGTTAAATTTAACTCCAAAACGGAATATACTGATAATACCTTGGAGCAGTTTCTGGATTCTTTAATTTTATTACACCTTTTTCCACCGTATCTTTTATGATTCTAGATGCAGTAGCACTGCTTTTAAGATTTAATCCAAATCTTTCTCTTAATGATGCATTTGTGAGAAAATCATTTTCAACATATTTTAAACATGCATGTAAATAACATGCTCTTATTTTCTCATCTTTGTCCATTTCTTTAAAATCTTTATGTGCAAATAAAATTACTTTAGTGTGTTCCGCAGAAACTACTACAACAGGTGCTGGAAATTGATAAATTTCTGTTTGAAATACAACTTTATCAAATCCACTACCACGTTCTTCACAGATTCCTATTCTTCTCATAAAAGACGCTACAACTTCATTACGCGACTTAGGTGAAGCATCAATAAACCTTTCACTATCAACTAAAGGAACTCCTGGATTTATAATTTCAATACGATCATTAAAAATCTCAATCATTACACCAGTTCCTCTAACAGAAAAATTTTGATGTATAATCGCATTAGCTACCAATTCTCGAATTGCCAATTCAGGATACATAGGTTCTTCTTTTCTTAATGCCTTCCCTATTATTTCATTTCTAGGAAGCAGATTATCAATATACCCAATTAATTCTTCAAAACCTACAGCACAGCCTCTTTAGCAAATAAAATTCCCCCTAAATTTGTTATATCCCACTTCCCGGCGTCGTTTTTTATAATTATTTCTTCTTCTGATAATTTATCTATAATTTTTTCTCTATTTTCTGGCAATGGAATATCCATTAAATCGAAGTACGAAGGATAATCTATCAATCTTAAAACTTCACTTTCATCCACATTTGCTTTTGCAATTTGCTCTTCATAAGAACTTAAATCAAATTTTCTCCAAAGCTCTCTTTCTTTACTTGGAAAATCTTTAAGCGCTTTTTTGTATGAACCGATTCTAATATATTCCAAGCCGCTAAATTATACTGGTTTTTCAATTGCCTTTTCAATTTCCAAAATAACTACTCTCTTTAAATTTATATCAACTTTATAAAATTTAAAATTCATCTTCGGAGAAACAAGTCTATAAAGCCAATTTTCAAACTCTTCATTCCCTACTTTAAATTTTTTAGGTTCAAAATTTGTTCCTACGATTTCATGAGTAACATCATCTATTCCCCACAATAAATATGCATATTTCTTTCCTTCAAGTGCTGCTGAATTACTAAGAGCAGATATATATTCTCCAATTAATTTAGGATCTTTATTATTAACTTTGAATTCTACCCATTCCGTTTCATTAGAGAGTAAGGTTAATTCATATACCAAACCTTTAAGATATTCATTTATTCTCACTGAAGCCCCCTCTTCAATCTTAGCATTTCTTTTTTATTCAACATCAATTTTATTTTTACTAATATTCAACTCTTTTTTTACTGTTTCTGCAAAACTTAACATATTTATTCTTCCATTTACTCTATCAATTATATCAAATGCTATAACGTTTAGCAAAGACATTCTTAAACGCCTATAATTAGGGTCTATTTAACAACAGTCATTTTAATATTAGTATAAAAAATTGCATAGATATTTATACTAGACCCAGATTCAAAAAGTAAAATAATTTCGCAATAAAAGATACTTAACTATCAACAAAAACTCCTAAATGTGATAAAATAAAAGAAAAAAGATTATACGAGCATTTCAGTAAAAGATCCAAGACATCAAAGTTATACAAAACATGAAATTTATCAGCTGTTATTTATTATAATAATAAAAAATATAACGAATATTAAAACCATATCTAGAATGATGATATACCACATTATGTAACAATAAATAATTTATTGAAAATAAAGGTGAAAATGTAACAAAACAAGATTCAGAATTAAAAGCTTTCAAAAGATTATCTCAAAAAATGAAAAAAGATTATCCGAGATTACCAATAGTTATTTTGACAGATAGCTTATATACGAATAAAACAGTTATGGATATTTGCAGAAATTATAATTAGAATTATATAATAAGGCTTAAAGATACTAGTATTACAACGTTAGCAGAGGAATTTCATTTTTTAGTTGATTTAATAGAAAATCCTGAAAAAGAATTTATAAAAAAAAAAAAT
>JAYEHA010000443.1:0-4406 GCA_034659335.1 Bacillota bacterium | reverse complement strand
CATGTTGGATAAATGAAATTGATTATAAGGAAAAGAAAGTAATTGAAAAGTTAACGAATACCGGAAGAGAACATTGGAAAATAGAGAATGAAGGGTTTAACATTCAAAAGAATGAACATTACAATATCACTTATGTTAACAATACTGATTATAATCTATGAAAATCATTATCATCTAATACAGATAACGGATATATTTTTACAAATATATACATCAGAAAATGATATGGTGAAAAAGTTAAAAAAGAGTATAAAAAAATATCATTCGATATACTAAAACATCTAACTACTTTAGAGTTACTTATGTTCATTTAAGGAGGGAAAAATGTTAGACAAACTATTAATTCGTGAATCATATTCTAATAAATCGTTTGAAAAATATATTGGCTATTCCACTATTGAACGCTCTAAAATTTTCGTTCTACTTATTATTATTTTAGAATTTATAATGATTATTTTAACTTATACAAAATTTGATTTATTTGATATTTCTAAACTGTCTTTTTATAGAGCACATTATATTTTTTTCTTTAGTTGTGCAACTATTTATTATATTGGAGCTCGGATATATTCATATAAAAACCTTGAATATAAAACATCTTACAAATTCATTTTAGCTTTTTTGGGATTTCTTATTTTACTATGGAGCATATCTATTTCCTTAATAGATTTATCACTTGGTGGCGGCATAAGTATATATTTAACATTTTTATTTATTTTATCAGTAATTGTTATTGTACGCCCTGATATTAAAGCCGTTCAATATACCGCTGCTCACATTTTTTTTATAACAAATTTTCCTCAAGCAACTCACTCAATGGGATTCATTCTTAACAGTACTATATTTGTATTATTTGCATGGTTTGTATCACGTCAACAATACGCACTTGCATATAATAGATATAAAAATAATTTATTAATTATAGAAAAAAACGAAATGTTAAAAAAACAAAACGAAAAATTAATTCATCTAACCATTACAGACCATTTAACCAACATATATAATAGATATAGTTTAGAGGATATCTTATCAGTGAAATATTCAAAATCATATGTGAATAAGACTTTATTAAGCGTGCTAATGATTGATATAGACTATTTCAAAAAAATAAATGACACTTGCGGGCACATTCAAGGTGATAAATATTTAATCGATGTAGCTAATATTTTAAAAGAAATATCTCTAGCTCATAATGGAGCTGCATTTAGGTATGGCGGCGATGAATTTTGTTTAATTTTCTCAGATCCCAGCTACTCAAATCCAGACTGTATAGATAACATTATAAAACTTATTCACAAAAAAATATCTACATTGAACAATACAGTTGAAAAATCTAAGATACCGCTAACACTAAGCATTGGTGTTTATTCTGCTATTCCCAAAACAGTTGATCAAGAATGGGAATACATTGAATTAGCCGATCAAGACTTATATAAAAATAAAGCAAAGCGCAATAGACGAATTAACGATGTAAATTAAATATATATAAAAAAACGCCTAATTATTAATCTTTTAGGCGTTTTTTCTAATATTAACTATTAAAACTTTGCAATATCTTTTCTGTAATTCATATCTTTAAAATATATACTTTTTATTTTTTCATACGAATTTTCTCTTGATAATTTAATATCTTTTCCTAATGATACTACTGAAAGAACTCGCCCACCATTAGTCACTATTTTTCCATTATCTACTTTCGTACCCGCATGAAATATCATATCTAAATTTTCTAATCCTTTTATCTCATATCCTTTTTTATAATTTTCAGGATACCCGCCTGATGCTAGAACTACACATACTGCTTTTTCTTTTTTCCAATTAAGATTTACTTCACTTAATTTTTTTTGATTCATTTTTTCAAAGATATCATAAAGATCATTTTCAAGTCTTGGTAAAATAACTTGCGTTTCAGGATCACCAAATCTAACATTAAATTCTAAAACACTAATACTATTATTTTTTATCATTAGCCCAATAAACAATATACCTCTAAAATCAATATTCTCATTTTTAATTCCTTCAATAAATGGATTAAGAATTTCATGCCTAACTTTTAAATTTAACTCATCATTAAACATAATACTAGGCGAATATGATCCCATACCACCAGTATTTGGACCTTTATCACAATCATATGCTCTTTTATAATCTTGGGCAGTTTCCATTGGTAAGATTGTTTCACCATCAACAAAGCAAAGCATTGAAGCCTCTACCCCATCAAGAAACTCTTCAAATATTATTGTCTTGCCTGCATCTCCAAACTTTTTATTATTCATTAACTCATTTAAAGCTTCAAGTGCATCTTCTTCACTTTCAGGGATAATAACACCTTTCCCACCTGCAAGACCATCAGCTTTAATCACCATAGGATAACCATATATCCCTAAATCTTTTTTTGCTTCATTAAATTCATTATATTCTTTATATTTTGCAGTTTTAATATTATTTTTTATCATAAACTCTTTTGCAAAAACTTTTGAACCTTCAAGTTGTGAACCCTTTGCATCTGGTCCAATAATAACTAATCCATTTTCTCTAAACAAATCTGTTATTCCCATAACTAATGGAATTTCAGGCCCTACAACTGTCATATCAATATTTTCTTTTTTCGCAAAATTTAAAAGCTTATCAATCTCTTCTACTTTAATATTAATATTTTTTCCTATTTTTTCCGTTCCAGCATTACCAGGTGCAATATATATATCACTTACACTACTGAATTCTTTCATCTTCCATGCTATAGTATGTTCTCTTCCACCCGAACCTATAATCAATATTTTCATTTAATCACTCCTAGTGAGAAAAATGTCTCATATTAGTAAAGACCATTGTTATCCCATATTCATTAGCTTTATTAATAACTTCTTTATCCCTTATAGAACCACCTGGCTGTATAATTGCAGTAATTCCAGCTTTAAAAGCAGCTTCTATAGAATCAGAAAACGGGAAAAATGCATCAGATGCTAATACAGATCCTTTTAAAGAAGAATTTGATTGCTTAATTGCATTTTCCAAAGCCCAAATTCTATTAACTTGACCAGGACCAACCCCTTGAGTTACATTATCACTTGCTACAACAATTCCATTTGATTTAATATGTTTTACAACTTTCCAAGCAAATTTCAAATCTGCTATTTCTTTTTTTGTAGGAATTCTATCTGTAACTACTTTAAAATCATCATATAATTCTCTATCTAATTCTTGCACTAATAAACCACCATGAACTTTTTTCATATCAAATTTATCAAGAGTAGGCTTTTTCATAATATCTTTTAACTCTAAAAGCCTAATATTTTTCTTCTGCTTAAGTATCTCTAAAGCTTCTTTAGAAAAACTTGGTGCAATAACTATTTCAATAAATATTTCATTGATATCTTTAGCAATTCTAACATCAATCTCTCTATTAGCAGCAATAATTCCACCAAAAATACTTATTGAGTCAGCCTCGTACGCCTTTTTATATGCCAAGTAAATATCATTATTAGTTGCAACTCCACATGGATTAGCATGTTTTAATCCGACTACAGTAGGTTCATCAAATTCTTTTAAAACTTTTAAAGCTCCATTAGTATCATTAATATTATTAAAAGATAATGCTTTACCATGTAGCTGTGTAGCATTTACAATACTACCTTCTAAGTCAGTAACTTCCTTATAAAAAGATGCCTTTTGATGTGGATTTTCACCATATCTTAAATCAATAAATTTTTCATAAGTAACAGTAAACTTTTCAGGTAAAATATTATCACCTTTAATATTTCTTAAATAATTAAATATTAAAGCATCATAACTAGATGTATGTTCAAATACTTTTATCGCCAACTCGTAATTTAAATCTTTATCATTCACATTATCTTTAATAGCATTAATAACTCTGTTATAATCATTTGGATCTACTACAGTAAAAACATCATTAAAATTTTTCGCAGCAGACCTTAACATAGTTGGACCACCAATATCAATATTCTCTATAATTTCTTCAAAGGAAACACCTTCTCTTAAAATTGTTTCTTTAAACGGATACAAATTTACTACCACTAAATCTATAGTTTCGATATTCATTTCACTTATTTGATTCATATGATCTACTGAATCTCTTTTTGCCAAAATACCTGCATGAACCACTGGGTGAAGAGTTTTTACCCTTCCATCTAAGCATTCAGGAAAATTCGTAATTTCAGATATCCCTACTACATTAACATTATTTTCTTCAAGTAATCTTTTAGTCCCACCAGTTGAAATAATTTCTACATTAAGTTTTTCAAGTTTCTTTGCAAAATCTACTACCCCAGTTTTATCAAATACGCTAATTAATGCTCTCAAAATTATTATCCCCTTTCGAAATTTTTTCAACTACATTCACTAAAATTTTATGTTCAACTTTTAAAACTTTTTTACCTAAACTT
>JAYEHA010000442.1:0-8148 GCA_034659335.1 Bacillota bacterium | reverse complement strand
GCTTTATATCCACCAACAATTTTAAATATTTCTATACCTGCTAGATCTTTAAAAATATTATAGACTATGCCACTTCTGCTACCACCTCTAGAACAATAAAACACTATTTTTTTATTCTTATTTTCTTTAATTATCTCAAAAATTTGCGATACCTTTTTAAGTGAATATTCATAAGCTTTTAAATAAGCTTTATCAATTTCTTTCAAATTATAAAGTACACTTACTTCTTTCCTTTCCTTATGGTCTAATATTTCAAAATTAATCGAATCCATAATATGACTTTTTTTATACTCTTCTTTTGTTCTCATATCAATTATTAATGTGTTTTCAAAAGAAAAAAGCTTTTCTATATCTATTTCCATCCTACACCTCTAATTCACTTAATTTATCTTCTGTAACAAGGACTGTTCGTGGTTTTGAACCATTAGCAGGTCCAACAATATTTCTTTCTTCCATTGCGTCTATCAATCTAGCCGCTCTATTATACCCTATACGCATTTTCCTTTGTAAAAATGAAATAGAACCTTTTTGTGAATTAATAACAATTTCAATAGCTTGTGCTAAATACTCATCTACTTCCTCTATATTAGGTGTTATTTCTTCTTCTACAATTTCTTCTCTATAATTTATTTTATCAACATCTATTTGTTTTTTTATAAATTCAGTTACATTAGATACTTCATTATCTGAAATAAATGCACCTTGCAACCTAATAGGTTTAGGCGCTCCAATTGGCTTATAAAGCATATCTCCTTTCCCAATAAGTTTTTCAGCTCCACCCTCATCTAAAATTGTTCTTGAATCAACCGATGATGATACAGCAAATGATATTCTTGATGGAATATTTGCTTTAATTAAACCTGTAATAACATCTACAGATGGCCTTTGAGTAGCTACTATTAAATGGATCCCAGCAGCTCGCGCTTTTTGAGCTATTCTTGCAATCGAATTTTCAACTTGCTTAGGTGCTACCATCATTAAATCTGCAAGCTCATCTATAACTACTACAATTTGTGACATTTTCTTATCCGAGAATTTATTATTATAACTTTTTAGATCTCTAGTAGCAGTTTTCGCAAACTTTTCATATCTTTCTTCCATTTCTTTAACAACCCAATTTAATGCTATCGCAGCTTTTTGAGGATCTGTGACAACCGGTAAAACTAAATGTGGAATTCCATTATAATGGGATAGTTCTACAACTTTTGGATCAATCATCAAAAATTTCACCTCATCTGGTGTTTTGCTAAATAAAATACTAGTAATTATTATGTTTACACATACACTTTTACCTGCGCCTGTTGCTCCAGCAATTAATAAATGTGGCATAGCACTCAAATCAGTAATTACTGTTTTACCAGAAATAGTTTTACCAAGAACTATATTAAGTTTACTATTTTTCTCTTTAAATTCTTTTGTATCCAAAACTTGCCTAATTTGAACAATATTTGTTTTCTTATTAGGCACTTCAATTCCAATCGCGGCTTTATTAGGTACTGGTGCAACTCTCACTCGCGGAACTGCTAATTTAAGCGCAATATCATCACTTAAACCTTTAATTTTACTCACCTTTATACCTGGTGAAGGTTGAAACTCATATCTAGTTAAAGATGGCCCATTAGTAATTGATATTATCTTCCCATCCACATTAAAATTCTTTAATGTTTTAAATAAAATATCAGCATTCTCTCGATATTCAGAATGATTTATGCGTTCCTTATTTTTAGTTTTATCAAGTAAATTAAGTCTTGGCAATACATAATCTGGAAATTGAATATGAGAATTTTGCTCTAGTTCTTCTTCAATTTTTTCGGTTTCTTTACTATCAATTTCTTTTACAACAGATTTTTTAGTAGAACTAATTTTTTTAACTTCTTTTTTAACTTCTTTTTTAACTTCTTTTTCATCTACTACATCTAAAGGCTTACTATCCATAACTTCTACTTGATTATCAGTATAATCATTGATTTCAATATCTTTATCCACTTTTTTATTAATAGTCTCTTCACCAAGCGAACTCACTCTATAACCGTGTTTAACGCCTCTTAAACTTTCTTTTTTCAAATTCGTAATAGTTCTATTATTTATATGAATCTTATTTTCAATTTTCTTTTTTTCATATGAATCAGCAAAATTATCAGTAGTTTTTTTAATAACACCCAAACTACTCTTTAATGAATAATTCGTTAATAACAATAGTGAAATAATTAAATTCATTATTATAACTAAATATATTCCTGCTTTACCAATTAAATTATAAAGTAGATAAGTAAGTATATTTCCAAATACTCCACCACCATAAGTATTAACCCCATTATCAAAAGATTCTTTTAATCCTTCAAAAGATAAAAAAGTAATATTATTATATTTAAATATATCCATAAAATAACCATAAATAGGTATAGATATAAACAATGAAATTGTAATAAATAATAAAACAAGTGCAATATTAATTCTCATCTTTGATTTTTTAAAGTTTTTATTTAAACTAACAAATATTACCCCAAACATTAAATAAGGGAAAAGATAAGCAGCTTTTGAAAATAACCCTTTAAAAATACTATTAATATACCTTCCAATAATTCCAACTGAATCTGTATGCAAAGATAATATTATTAATATTGTAATGGTAAACATTAATATTAATTTAATTTCATATATAATAATATTTTTTTCTACTTTCTTTTCTTTTTTAATTTTTTTCTTTTTATTATTCTTGTTAGTCTTATTTTTATTATCTTTTAAAGATTTCTTTTTCTTATTAGCAGTAGTTTTTTTTGAAAGTTCATCTTTCTTTGCTTTTTTTGTTTTTTTATCTTGCTTAGCCAAAATACACCTCCAATTACATCTTCAACTACTATTATATCATATTAAAGGGTTTATTTAACATCATTTTAAACACAAAAAAAAGTTTCATCTTTTATGAAACTTTTAATTTATTAATTAATTATTATATGAAGAACCAATCCCACCATTTCTATCATTTTCTTTAGGCGAATCATTTTCTATTAATAAATATTTATGAAAAATTCCTTGCGCAAATGGTTCCCCTTTTTTTATAATAACATCTTTATCACCATGATTATAAAGTGCTACCCAAATATGACCTTCATTTTTTGCATTTATATAATCAGCATCAATAACACCTACAGAGTTTTTAAGTCTAATATTATATTTAAACCCAAGACTACTTCTTATATATATTCCTAACCATTCATCACAATTCATTTTAACTTTAATTCCAGTAGGAATTTTAACATCTTCTTTTGATTTTATTATATATTCCTTAGGAGCATAAAAATCGTAACCAGCAGATAATTTAGTTGCTCTAATAGGCATAATAATTTCTTTATAAATACTATTATGATTATCACTATTAATATCTTCTTTAAATTGATCTAAACTTATTTTTAAAAATTTTCTCATGAATATCATCCTTTAAAAAAAGCTGAGTAAACTCAGCTTCAATATTATTCTTTATCATCATCCATATCTTTATCTTTTAATGCTTCTTTTCTAGATAAATCAATTCGTCCTTTGTTATCAATTTTGATTACTTTAACAAATATTTCTTCACCAACTTTAAACATTTCTTCTACAGTTTTTATACGTTTCTTAGAAAATTGTGAAATATGACATAACCCTTCTGTTCCAGGGAAAAGTTCAACAAATGCACCAAAATTAAGAATTTTTTTAATCTTACCAATATATATTTCGCCAACTTTTGCTTCTTTTACAATTAACTCAATTTCCTGTAATGCACTTTCTCCACTCTCTTTATCGCTAGCAGTTATTAATACAGTCCCATCATCATCAATATCTACTTTCACATCATAATCAGCAGTAATTCTCGTAATAGTCTTTCCACCTGGTCCAATAACTTTACCAATTTTATCAGGATGAATTTTAATACTGAATATTCTTGGAGCATATTTTGATAATTCTTCTCTTGGCGTAGTGATAGCTGTTGCCATATTATCTAAAACTTGATTTCTAGCTTTTTTACCAGCATTTAATGCTTCTTCAAGTAATTCTTTACTCAATCCATCCATTTTAATATCCATTTGAAGAGCTGTTATACCTTCTCTAGTTCCAGCAACTTTAAAATCCATATTACCATAGAAATCTTCAATTCCTTGAATATCAGTTAAAACCTGTAACTTATCGCCTTCTTTAATTAATCCCATTGCAATACCAGCAACAGAATCTGTAATCGGAACACCAGCATCTAAAAGTGCCAATGTAGAACCACAAATACTCGCTTGAGAAGAACTTCCGTTACAAGTCAATACTTCTGAAACCACTCTAATTGCATATGGAAAATCTTCGATAGAAGGTAATACAGGTAATAATGCTCTTTGACCTAATGCTCCATGACCAATAGCACGTCTATTTACAAACATTCTTCCAGTTTCTCCAACTGAATATGGGGGAAAATTATAATGATGCATATATCTCTTTTTAGGAATATATTCTAATCCATCTAATCTTTGAGCTTCACCAGCTGCACCTAAAGTTAATACTGAAAGTACTTGAGTTACTCCTCTTTGAAATAAACCAGTTCCATGAGCTCTTGGAATAATATTAATATCAGAACTTAATGATCTTATTTCATCAAAAGCTCTTCCATCAGGTCTAATTTTTTCTTCAATAATCATTTTTCTTACAATTTTTTTCTGTAAATCTTTATGAGCTTTACCTATCATATTCAAAGCTTGATTATTTTCTTCAAATATTTCTTCATATTTTGAAATCATTTCTTTTTTAACTTCGCTTAAAAATTCAGTTCTTTCATGTTTATCAGAAATTCTCATTGCTTTATCAATATCATTATACATTTCTTCAAATACTATATTATAAAAGTCTTCATCCACTTCTTCTTGAGCAAATTCACGTTTTTCAAGACCTATTTCACTTACTATTGTTTCAATAAATTCAACAATCTTTTTTATCTCTTCATGAGCAAACATAATAGCTTCAAGCATGATACTGTCTTTAATCATTTTAGCTCCAGCTTCAACCATTACAACAGCATCTTTTGTACCAGCAACTACTAAATCCATTTGAGATTCTTCTAAAACTTTATCAGATGGATTAATAACAAATTCATTATTAATATATCCTATTTTAACACCAGCAATTGGTTTTTCAAATGGAATATCTGACACTGATAATGCGATTGAAGCGCCTAACATAGCCATCATATCTGATGGCACTTCTCTATCTATAGCCATAACAGTTGAAACTACTTGTACCTCATTAGAAAATCCATCAGGAAATAACGGTCTAATTGATCTATCTATAACTCTTGAAATCAATGTTGCATTTTCAGAAGGTCTTCCTTCTCTTTTTAAATATCCTCCTGGAATTTTACCAGCAGCATACATTTTTTCTTCATAATTAACACTTAAAGGGAAAAATCCCATACTTGATCTTTTACCCGAATCAGTAACAGCTGTAAGTACAGATGTTTCTTCATAAGTAATCATTGCTGATCCATTTGCTAGATTCGCAAATTTACCCATTTCTACCTTTAATGTTTTCCCGTCAATATCTAATGAATAAGTTCTTTTTTCAATACTCAATATCTTCCTCCTTAATTCATTATCCCACTTGCTATGAACCTCTCACTACTTACTTACGAGCTTCATCCATACCAAGTAGGACAATACAAATAAACAAAAGAGCGGAGAAAATCCGCTCTATCATTATAATTATTTTCTCAATTTTAATCTTTTAATTAACTTCGTGTATTCATCTTTATCATTATTTCTTAAGTATTTTAATAATGCTCCTCTTTTACCAACCATCATTAATAATCCTCTTCTAGAATGATGATCTTTTTTATGAACTTTTAAATGTTCATTTAAATCATTAATTTTATAAGTCAATAACGCAACTTGTACTTGAGTCGAACCAGTATCACCTTCAGCAAGACCATATTCCTTAACAATTTCAGCTTTTTGCTCTTTTGTAATCATTTCTTACACCTCCATAATTTAATCGCTTATAACTAAGAAATTCGTTAGGTATTCGAATATCACAGTCATAAGTTCAACACTCAAATAATATCATAAAACAATTTAATTGTAAATGCTTTTGTTAAATTAAAGCACTTAGAACTTCAAAAATTTCATTATTTTTAAATGATTTGGCTACATCATTTGTTTCAATCACACTATCAATCAATTTACGTTTTCTCAATTGAATTTCATAAATTTTTTCTTCAATAGTATTTTGAGTTATAATTTTATATACATTAACTACATCTTTTTGTCCGATTCTATGTGCTCTATCAGTTGCTTGATCTTCAACTGCTGGATTCCACCATGGATCTACATGTATTACAGTATCAGCTTCTGTCAAATTTAAACCTGTTCCCCCAGCCTTTAAAGATATCAAAAATATATCTGTTTTGCCAGACGTAAAATTTTCAATAACTCCTTCTCTATTAGCCACTTTTACTTGTCCATCTAAGTATGAATATAAAATTTTCTTTTTTTCTAATAATTTTGCAATTATTTTTAACATAGAAGTAAATTGAGAAAAAATTAATATTTTATGATTACCTTCTAATAATTCATCAATCAATTCTTCTAAAATTTCAATTTTACCACTTTTTTCATTATAATCTTGAATAAAAAGACTTGGATCACAACAAATCTGTCTCAATCTTGTTAAAATAGAAAGAATTTCAATTCGAGAATTTACTAGCCCTTTATTATCAGATAGTTGTTTTAATCGTTCTTGCATATCTAATAAATAACTATCATATATTTTAACTTGCTTAGTATTTAATTTCGAATAAACAACATTTACAATTTTTTCAGGTAATTCACTTAAAACATCTTTCTTTTTTCTTCTAAGTATAAACGGACTCGTTAATCTAACAAGTTTTTCATGATTATCTTTTTTAATAAACTCCCTCTTAAAGGCTGATTTATTTTTTAAATATCCTGGCAAAATAAAATCAAATATTGACCACAATTCCATCAAATTATTTTCAATAGGCGTTCCAGATAAAACTAATCTATATTTTGATTTAATCATTTTGACACTTTTTGAAACCTTCGTGTCAGGATTTTTAATATATTGACCTTCGTCTAAAATACAATATTCAAATTCTTCATTAATATAACAATCTAAATCTCTACGTATTAAAGGATATGAAGTGATAATAACATTATAATCATCTTTAATTTGCATTAATTCCATTCTTTTTTTCTTCGATCCAGTAATAATTAAAACTTTTATTTCTGGCATAAATTTCTCAAACTCTTTCTTCCAATTATACATTAAACTTGAAGGCACAATTATTAAAGATTTATTTTTATAGTCTCCTAAAAGTGAAATTACCTGAACCGTTTTTCCAAGTCCCATTTCATCTGCTAATATTCCACCTAATCCACATTCTTTTAGTGATTTAAGCCATTTCACACCATTAATTTGATAACCTCTTAAAATATTATTTAATACATCAACAGAAATATTGTTATTATCAAAATCCAAAAGATTATCTAAAATTTTACCAATACCATTTTTATCAATTAAATTAAATTTATTATTATCAACTCTACTAAACATCTCTATAGCCTGAAACTTATTAATTACAAATGCATTAGTCTTTATTGAATCATTTCCAAGTTGATCTAAAATAGTCTCAAGTTCGTCTATTGATTCAGATTCTAAATCAATAAATTTATCGCTATTTAATCTAATAAATTTCTTTTTTTCAAGAATTCCATTTAAAATTTGAATCATTTCATCTTTAGAAAAATTTTCAACTTGAAGTTTTAACTCAAGCATATTAATATTAGATTCAGTAATACTTACACTTACATTATTACATTTTCTATAGTATTTCTTTAAATTTTGAGTATAAAATACTGAAATTTCTGTATTTTTTTCCAATTCACTAATACCATTTTTAAAAAACGAATATATTTTTTCATCTTCATCTAAAATATATTTACCATCTTCATTTGCAAAACCATATCCTGCTAGAATGGATGAAATAAATTCTTCATTCGCCTTTCGTTCTCTTTTATCTAATACAGTAAATATTAAATTATTTACTTTTTCAATAAATTTTAACTTAGCGTTTATTGAACGACCATTTTTAAGTAAATATATTTCTGTTTCAAATTT
>JAYEHA010000441.1:2698-8150 GCA_034659335.1 Bacillota bacterium | reverse complement strand
ATTTTTATATGGATAAATCAATATATTAAAAAAAATATGATGAAATTAAGATATCTAATGGAATTAGAGATTTTGATAAATAGAAATTTATTTGAAAAATTAAATGATGGTGATATTTTGAAACCAATTCTTCAAATTGAAAACTCTGATTTAGAAAATATTATTTTAATGAAAAATGGTATTAAAAAGAAAATATCTTTTTATATTACTAAGTCATTATCTAGTAATAGTTCAAATGTTGAAGATATTATTAATGATGCAAAATCATTTATTTCAAATAATTATATGAAAGATATTACTTTAGATATGGTTGCTAACGAAATTTGTATTAGTACCTATTATTTTTCTAAGTTGTTTAAAAAAGAAGAGGGAATTAATTTTATTGATTATTTAACTAAGGAAAGAATTGATAATGCTAAATATTTAATTAGAAATACTAATAAGAGTATAAAGCAGATATCGAGCGAAGTTGGATATAATGATTCAAATTATTTTTCAAGAGTTTTTAAAAAATATACTGGTTATTCGCCAAGTGTATATAAGAAAATATAGGAGGAGACAATGTTAATAGGGATAGATTTAGGTGGGATGTCAATAAAAGGTGGCTTAATTAATAATAAAGGTAAGATTATAGAAAAAGAATCTTTACCAACTGGGGCATGGAGAAAGTCAGATTTAATTGTTTTAGATATTGCTAGAGTAATTGATAAATTGAAATTAAAAACTAAAGAAAAAATAGATATAGTTGGAGTTGGAATGCCAGGTGTAATTAGTCATAATAATTCGTTTTTAGAAAAATGTGTAAATATTAATCTTGAACAGGTGAATCTTAAAGAAAAATTAGAAGAATTAATAGGTTTAGAAGTTTTTATTGATAATGATGCAAATGTTGCTGCAATTGCTGAGTATGAAATTGGTTCATTAAAAGATTATAAAAGTGGAATCTTAATTACTTTAGGAACTGGAGTTGGTGGTGGTATTATAATTGATGGTAATGTTATCAGAGGCTCTCATGGTGCAGGTGCTGAAATCGGGCATATGGTTGTAGGAGAAAACTTTTATGATTGTAATTGTGGTAGAAATGGATGTTTAGAAACTTTTTCTTCTGCTACTGGAATAGGTAAATATGTGGAGAAATTATTAACTGAAACCGATGAAAAAACTATTTTAAGAAATTATAAAAAAATAACAACAAAGAATATTTTTGATGCATCAAAAATTGGTGATAAGTTGGCTAAAAAAGCAGTAGATAGGTTTATTAAGTATCTAGCTATAGGTATAGTAAATTTTATAAATATTCTTGATCCTGAAGCAATTGCTATTGGTGGTGGAGTATCACATGCTGGTCAATATTTAATTGATTTATTGAATGCTGAAATTAAAGAGTCTTTATATTGTAAAGATATACCAATTGCTAAATTAATATTAGCTGAATTACAAAATGATGCTGGTATAGTAGGTGCAGCATTAATGGCAAAAAAACTTAAGAATTAGTTGTATATTTTATGGTGATAATATAATATAGTATAGTATTTAATAGTGTTTAATAGAGTAGGGAGTTAAGAATATGAGAATGTCGAAATTATATATGCCAACAATTAAAGAAGATCCAACTAATGCAGATGTAATATCAAATAAATTATTAGTTAGAGCTGGGATGGTAAGACAATTAGTATCAGGTGTATATTCATATATGCCTTTAGGTAACCGTGTATTAAAAAACATTGAGAGAATAGTAAGAGAAGAACAAGATGCAGCTGGTTTTCAAGAAGTATTAATGTCAGCATTACAACCTAGAGAATTATGGGAAAAATCTGGCAGATGGGCTGATTTTGGGCCTGAAATGTTTAAACTAGAAGATAGAAAAGGTCGCGAATTTTGTTTAGGACCAACTCATGAAGAATATTTTACTAATTTTATAAAAAATGAACTTAATTCATATAAGCAATTACCATTAATTATTTATCAAATTCAAAATAAATATAGGGATGAAAGGCGTCCAAGAGCGGGTTTGATAAGAGGACGAGAGTTTTTAATGAAGGATGCATATAATTTTGATGCGGATGAAGAAGGAATGAAAAAGTCATATGATGAAGTATGGGAATCATATAATAAAATATTTAATAGATTAGGATTTGATTATAAAGTTGTTCAAGGTGATAGTGGAAATATGGGTGGAAAAGTTTCGCATGAATTTATTGCTATTACAACAGGTGGAGAGGCACAAATTGCATTTTGTAAAAAATGTGATTATGCAGTAACAGATGAAATTGCTGAATGTATTACTAATGAATATAATGAAACAGATGAGATTTTAGAAGTTGAAAAAGTTTATACACCAAATGTTAAAACTATTCAAGAATTAAATGAATATTTTAATTTGCCAAAGAAAAAGTTTGTAAAAACATTACTTTATAAAACACCTGATGATGTGATTGCAATAATGATTCCGGGAGATAGAGAATTAAATATTGTTAAATTATCAAAATATCTTAATCAGCATCCAGATTCTATTGAAATGTTGGGAGAAAATGAAATTTATAATTTAACAGGTAGTTTTTTAGGATTTGTTGGTCCATTTGGATTGAAAGAATCAGTAAGATTAATAATAGATTCAAGAGTTAAATCAATGAAGAATTTTATAGTTGGTGCTAATGAAAAAAATTATCATTTAAAAAATGTAAATATTACAAATGAATTAGAATGTGAAATTTCAGATGATTTATTAAATATTAGAGAATCTGATATTTGTCCAGCTTGTGGTAGTGAAATTTATATTCATTCTGGCATTGAAATTGGAAATATCTTTCAATTGGGAACTAAGTATTCAGAAGCATTAGATGCGACATATTTAGATAAATTTGGTAAAGCGCAATATTTTTGGATGGGGTCTCATGGGATTGGAGTTTCAAGAATAATTGCAGCGTTAGTAGAACAAAATCATGATGATAAAGGAATAATATGGCCACTTTGTGTAGCGCCATATAAGGCAATTGTTTCTATTATAAATATAAAAAATAATGAAATGTTAGAGTTAGGGAATCAAATATATGATGAACTCACTAAAAATGGTATTGATGTATTGATTGATGATAGGAAAGAAAGAGCAGGGGTAAAATTTAGTGAGATGGATCTTATAGGTATTCCGTTAAGAATAGTTATTGGAAGAAAAGCTAATGAGGGGATAGTTGAATTTTCTACTAGAAAAGATATGGAAAAAGAAGAGATTACTTCTAGTGAAGCTATAAAAAGAGTTATTGAAGCTGTTAGGAATATTAAATAGTATTATTAAATCGCGATTTTTAATAAATCGTGATTTTTATTGGAAAAATATTAAGAAAGCGTTATAATTAAGGTAGGAAAAAGTTTCAATTGGAGGAATTATGAAGGATTTAGGAGTTTTTAAATATAGCGAAAAGGCAGTTTCTTTATTAAAAGATATGAACGGTGATTTAAAAATTGTCGAAAGGGAGCTCAAAGAATGTTTTAATAAAATTTTATCGGATAATGCTAGACAAGGTATAGGAATCATTACAAGGATAAAGTCGAAAGAAAGCTTAGAAGGAAAAATTTTTCGTGATAAATATTTTGAAATGTATAGTAATCCAAGTGATGTTATAAATAATTTATCAGATTTGATAGGTGTTAGAATTGAATGTAGATTTAATACTGATGAAAATTTGATTTTTAATACTTTGGTAGAGTATTTTGATTTGATTGACGAAAACAATTATTATTATAATGATAATTGTCCTGAAATATTATTGGATTTAGAGGAAGAACAACCTCAAATTCAAAATAATGGGTTTAAGATTTATAAGATTGATGGTATTTATTGTAAAGACGATTTAATGATTAATTTTGAATTACAAATCAAATCACTTGTAAATATATTTTGGAGTGAAATTGAACATGAAATAATATATAAAAATAATGATTATAATATTTGGGATAATCTTTTTGAAGATATATTAGGTTCAATAAAACAAAATTTATCGATGATTGATCAACAGCTAAAGATATTAGATGATCATTTTAATAAAATTGGTACAAAAGATTTAGAAAGTAGAAAATTTACATTAGAGAAAAATCTTTCTCTGATGATATATACAATGTTTTCTACTAAAATGAAAAGTAGTATTGGTTTTGTAGTAAATTTTAATGAGTCATGTGATTCTATTGTTAAGTATCTTTTTAGATCTCAAGGAGCAGATAACTTAAAAAAATATCATAAGACATTTTCAAAAACTTTTTCTACATTAAACGAGTTAGAATCGATTGAAATTGATTTTAAGAAACAATTATTATTAGAAAGAAAACCAATTTTTGTTGGAGAATTTACTAAAAAAATCGGGAATATGATTTTAGTCAAAATTGAATCTGAATTTGATTGGGTTGTCTTTTTTAGAATATTATTTGAAATTGAATCGGGAAATAATGTAGAAGATTTTGAAACTTATTTAGAATTTCTGAAATATAGATTTTCTGCTACATCAGAATTAATGGAAGTTGGTAAAGTTTTTGGGGATGAATATAGAAGTGAATTAACAAAATTAATTTTAGTTAAGATAAGCGAAGCGTTTGTTCAGATTAACAAACTTGATTTTCTTTATGATTCAAATCTGGAATTTATAAACAATTTAATTTCTAATTTAGTTGAATTATTTTTGAAAAAAACTAATGATTTTGAAAAATTTAAAAAAAATTCTGAAGTTTTATTGTATTTAATTGAGATTGAGATTGAGGCTTGTTTTGATAAAGAAGCCGATATTTATCAAATTCAACAAATTATTAGATATCTTATTAGAAATTCAAACGATGATATAATTGTATTTGATGATGTGTATAGATTCCTAAATAAAGATAATATTATATAGTTAGATAATAATTAGATTGACTTTTATGTTAATCTTTTTTTTGTCAAGTAAAAGTGAAAATGTCATAAAAATTTAAAACTTCAATGTAGTGGCCAAATTATCAAGAAGTTAATAAAATTGTCTGTTTTCAAAGTTTAATGTTACAATTTCTCATATAGGTCACATATTCGGAGGATAAAATGTTTATTAGAAAAGTGGAAAAGAAAAATAAAAAAACTGAAAAAGTTAGAGATGTCCTAACTGGAGCATATGTACTAGAAACTAGTCATATTAATCTAAGTACAGAAGAAACATGGCGGATGTATGTGTTATTAATTCATGTAGAAAAATCATTCGAAGCGCTAAAAACTGATCTAGGATTAAGACCAGTACACTATCAAACAGCAAGTAGAACAGAAGGTCGTCTGTTTATTTTAGTTTTAGCATACCACTTATGAAATGCTTATATTTCAACGATTATAGATGAATTCGAGAAAAAAGTTGATACTACCATAAGTAATTATAATTATTTATTTGCATATTAGAATAATGAGTGTATAATGTATTAGTTGAATTGTATAATTTTATTTGATATA
>JAYEHA010000441.1:0-2688 GCA_034659335.1 Bacillota bacterium | reverse complement strand
CTGAAATGTTTTAAGGAGTGAGAGTATGATAAATGTTACTGATGTGAGTCTTCAATTTGGAGATCAAAAATTATTTAAAGATGTAAATGTTAAATTTGTTGATGGAAATTGTTATGGAGTTATTGGTGCGAATGGTGCTGGAAAATCAACTTTTTTAAGGATTTTATCTGGTGAAATTGAAGCGAATACTGGGAATGTTTCAATGCTTGCTAATGAAAGGATGGCAGTACTTGAACAAGATCATTTTAAATATGATGAATTTACTGTAGTAGATACTGTTATTCGGGGTCATAAAAGACTTGTTGAAATTATGGAACAAAAAGATGCGCTTTATATGAAAGAAGACTTTACGGAAGAAGATGGTCTTAAAGCCGCTGATTTAGAAGGTGAATTTGAAGAATTAGATGGTTGGAATGCAGAAATAAATGCTGAAAAAATGCTAGTAGGACTCGGTATTACTAAAGATATGCACTTAAAAAAAATGGGGGAATTAGAAGGTGGAGAGAAAGTTAAGATTCTTTTAGCTCAAGCCTTATTTGGGAATCCAGATAATTTACTTTTAGATGAGCCTACAAACCATTTAGATTTTAAGGCAATAACTTGGTTAGAAGAGTTTCTTTTAACGTATCATAAGACGGTTTTAGTTGTATCACATGACAGGCATTTTCTAAATAAAGTATGTACACATATGTTAGATATTGATTATGGTAAAGTTAAACTTTTTGTTGGTAATTACGATTTTTGGGAAGAGTCTTCGCAATTAGCACTTAAATTAATGAATGATCAGAATAAGAAAAAAGAGGAAAAAGTAAAAGAATTACAAGCATTTATTGCTAGATTTAGTTCAAATGCTTCTAAAGCAAAACAAGCTACATCAAGAAAAAAATTGTTAGATAAAATTACTTTAGATGATATACAACCATCTTCAAGAAAATATCCGTTTGTTGGATTTACTCCTGAACGAGAAGCTGGAAAAGAAATTTTAACTGTAGAAGGTATAACAAAGACAATAGATGGTGAAAAAGTTTTAGATAATGTTAGTTTTATATTAAATAAAGGTGATAAAGTAGTAGTTCTTTCAAGAAATGCAATTGCAAGAACTACATTATTACAAATTCTTATGGGAGAAATGGAACCGGATGCTGGTTCATTTAAATGGGGAGTAACAATTACTAAATCATATTTACCTAAAGATAATGCTGAATATTTTGAGGATAGTGAGTATAATTTAATTGATTGGTTACGACAATATTCACCAAATGAAAAAGATCAAACTTTTATTAGAGGATTTCTTGGAAAGATGTTATTTTCTGGAGATGAAGCATTAAAAAGTGTTTCTGTTTTATCAGGTGGGGAAAAAGTTAGATGTATGTTTTCAAGACTAATGTTATCAGGTGCAAATGCATTATTACTTGATGAACCAACAAACCATTTAGATCTTGAATCAATAAAATCAGTCAATAATGGATTAATTGCTTTTACCGGAACGATGTTGTTTACATCTCATGATCATAGATTTATTCAAACAATTGCTAATAGAATTATTGAATTAACTCCAAATAGTGTATTTGATAAAGTAATTACATTTGATGAGTTTTTACAAGATAAAGACATACAAGCAGATATTGAAAAAATGTATAAGTAATTATTACATTGCCTACGGCTTAGCTGTAGGTTTTTTAATTTTTTAAAGTTGATAAAATAAAAGTCAATAAGGCATCGTATCATGTAAAATTGCGTATATATATCGATTAGATCTATATTCAGAAAGAAATATTCCTTAAATGAAGATTATAGATAGAGTTACAATTATACTTTTAATGTATTTTTAGAGTAAGGTTTATCATTTGTCTTTGTTAAACATTATTAACATGATATTATGAACAAAAGAAAAGTAGCGGTTATAATTGTAGTATTAGTTTTATTAGTAGGTTCTTTTACCTATTCAAATTCTAGAATAGGTGAAAAATTTAATGATGTATTATTTACAAAAATAAGCGAAAAGCCCGCTACTTCAGTGGTGGGATGGATAGCGAAGAATTGGAGAGAACTTAAAATATCCTTAAAGATATATAATTAATTGTAAATTTTAGTTAGATTTTTTTTGCCTAGAAAAGTACATTAACAACAAAAATATATTCGATTAATTCGTTGACAAACAAACTTTAGTTCTTTATAATATATATATGGTAAGTTTAATGAAACTAACATTAGATGGAGTAACTTTTAATGTACTGCGAGAAATTGAGGAATACTCCGGAAAATTTTATAATATGATAAATTATAATTTTAGGAATTGAAAACACTAAAAAAACAATAAATATAATAAGGAGTAAAATATGTCGAAACCAAGTTTTGTTTTAACACTTAAATTAAATGTTGAAAAATATCAAAAAGATATTTTAAACAAACGACTTGATATCGGCAGACAAATTTATAATGCTTGCCTTAATGAGCTTTATAAAAGATATAGGAATATGGAGCAAAGTAAAATTTATCAAAAAACATTAAAAATGGATAAATCAACAAAAAAACTAAAAACTTTAGAAAAATAAATAAAAAATTTGGATTAACGGAATATTCACTTCATGACTTTGTAAAACCAATACAAAAACATTTTAAAGAAAATATTGATAGTTTTACTGCTCAAAAAATAGCAACTCGTTGTTTTAAAGCTTTTGAAAAGAA
>JAYEHA010000440.1:0-8160 GCA_034659335.1 Bacillota bacterium | reverse complement strand
CATCTTCTTTGCCCCCCCTTAATATCATTTGATATTCACATTATATCACAAAAGGAACTCATGTTCAAGAATGAAAATAACCGATTCATCCCCGCCCTTTAACAAGAGCGAGGCTTTCTCGGCTAATTTCGGTAATACCGTTGTTTTCAAAAAATCCGGGCAAGGATTTTACTCGTAATCGGAAACTGCCAATTAACAAATTAATTGAATTTCTGATTATTATGGGTGGCAATACTCAAACGAAAGAGCTTTTAGAACATTTTAAATTTAGTATTAAAACACCTACATCTTCAGCTTTTATTCAACAAAGAAGCAAATTGGTGCCTGAAGCACTTGCTTTTATTCTAAACGAATTTGTGAATTCTATAAAAAGATTTAAAACATTTAAAGGCTATAGACTTATTGCTGTTGACGGATCTAAAGTATCAATCCCTCTCAATCCAGAAGATAAAGATTCTTATGCGATTTCTAATAAAAACTCAAAAGGGTTTAATCTGCTTTATGTGAACGCTTTTTATGATGTCTTAAATAAAATTTATTTAGATGCTACTATTCAAGCTTATAGAAAAACAAATGAGTTTAAAGCACTTGTTGACATGATGAAACGCTCAACTATTAAAGAAAAAGTTATCATTCTAGCCGATCGCGGATATGAATCTACAATAACATTGCAACTCTAGAAAAAAGAAATTGGAAATATCTTATTCGAGTTAAGTCACCTGGTGCCAAAACTGGTATCCTTTCTAAAACTGATTTGCCAATAGATACAGTATTTGATGAAACTGTTTCAGTTTTAATGACAAGAAGACAAACAAATGAAATCAAAGTCAACCCTAAACTTTATAGATTTCTTTCAAAATCATCTACATTCGACTTTTTATCTTTAAAGAGTAAAGAAACTTATCCTATTAGTTTTAGAGTCGTCTGTATAAAAATAGCCGAGGATACCTATGAGTATTTGATTACAAATCTTGATGTTAAAGAGTTCTCTTTAGAGGATCTAAAAGAACTTTATCATAAGGGGCATTGAAATTTCATTTAGAGAATTGAAGTATACAATTGGTATGACTAGATTTCATTCAAAAAAAGTGGACAACATTAAACAAGAAATCTACGCTAAATTAATCCTGTATAATTTCTGTGAAATGATTACCTTGAATGTTGTCATCACACAAAAAAACGATAGAAAATATATATACAAAGTTAATTTTACTAACGCAACACAAATTTGCATTAGATTTTATAGATACTTCAATGATATAGATCCACTTAATGTTGAAGCTTTAATCAAAAAGTATATTACTCCAATTAGAGACGGCAGAAAATTTCCACGTAATCTTAAGTCTCAATCTTTTATCAGCTTCTTTTATAGAGTATCTTAATTTGTAAAATAAATCTAGTTTTTTGAAGATGTTTATCATCTTTATTTTGTCGTGTAATAAATTCTAGAATTTAGATACAAAAAAAGTATAATAGAAATATTTCATCTCTACCATACTTTTATTATTGTTGATTTTCTTAACTTAATGACATTGCTTTTTTAAAGCCCATTTTTTATTCTTGTCTTTCAAATTTCGTATCAAATTCATTAACCTCTAATAATTTATTAATCATTTCCCAAAACTCATATTTCCCTCGCTTCTTTGTAGAAGACATAGGAAGAAAAAAAGCATCTTGAGGCATATTAAGAGTTTTTCTTATAAGATTTAAATTTTTTGGCATTTGCGATCTTTTAACTTTATCAGCTTTTGTTCCAATAACAATACCATTAAATCCCATACTTTTAATCCAACTATACATCATTACATCATCATCTGATGGTTTATGACGAAGATCAACTAACAATATTACTTCAATTAAATTTTCTCTTTGAGATAAATAATCTTCAATCATTTTACCCCATTTATCTTTTTCAGTTTTAGAAACTTTTGCAAAACCATAACCAGGTAAATCAACCAATCTTATTTTATCGTCAATACTATAAAAATTTATTATTCTCGTTTTTCCAGGACGTGATGATGTATAAGCTAACTTAATTCTATTTAACAACATATTAATCAACGTTGATTTTCCTACATTTGATCTTCCTGCAAATGCAAATTCAGGTATTTTATCATCTGGCCATTGTTTTTTCCAAGCCGCCGAAATTACTAACTCACTATTAGCTATTTTCATTTTCATCGTCCTTTATAAGTATATATTCTAATACTTCCTGCATAGTTTTTACTGGAATAAACTTTATAGCTTTTTTTACACTATTTGGAATTTCTTCAAGATTTTTAATGTTTTTATAAGGAATCAATATTGTTTTTATACCTGCACGTTTGGCAGCCAAAGATTTCTCTTTTAATCCTCCAATTGGTAATACTCTACCTCTTAAAGTAATCTCACCCGTCATCGCGATAGTTTTATCTACTTTACGATCTAATAAAGCAGAAATCATAGCAGTAGCCATAGTTATACCAGCAGATGGTCCATCTTTAGGAACCGCTCCTTCAGGAATATGAATATGAATATCTGTATTTTCATAAAATTTCTCATCAATATCATACTCTTGAGTAATAGATCTAATATAGCTTTGTGCAGTCTTTGCAGATTCTTTCATTATATCTCCAAGATTTCCTGTCAACACTAATTCCCCGTCACCTTTCATTGTTGCAACTTCAATAGATAACGTATCTCCACCTACAGATGTCCAGGCTAAACCTCTAACTACTCCAACTTCATTTTCTTCTTCAATTAAATCATAACTATATTTCGGAATACCTAAATATCCTTTTAGATTTCTAGCATTAACCTTTACATTTTGTTTATTGTCTTCCACAATAATTTTTGTAACTTTTCTACATAATGCTCCAATTTGGCGCTCTAATTCACGAACTCCTGATTCCCTTGTGTAACTATTAATAACTAGTTTAAGAGTTTTTTCAGATAATTTCAAATTATTTTGATTAAGCCCATGTTCATTTAATTGTTTTTTTACTAAATATTTTAATGCAATCTTTAATTTTTCGTCTTCAGTATATCCTGGTATACTTATTATTTCCATCCTATCTCTTAAAGGTCGAGGAATTTCTCCTAAATTATTTGCTGTAGTTATAAATAATACCTTTGATAAATCAAATGGTACTTCTAAATAATGATCAGTAAACTCCTTATTTTGCTCTGGATCTAACACCTCTAATAAAGCAGATGCCGGATCACCATTATAGCTGCTACTAATTTTATCAATCTCATCAAATAAAAATACTGGATTTTTACTATCTGATTCTTTAATTGCATTAATAATTCTTCCAGGAATTGCGCCTATATATGTCCTTCTATGCCCTCTAATTTCAGCTTCATCTTTTACACCACCAAGTGACATTCTGCAAAATTCACGCCCAATAGCTCTTGCTATTGATTTAGCAATAGATGTTTTACCAACACCTGGAGGTCCTACTAAACAAATTATTGAACCATTCATAGATTTTTTTAATTTTCTAATTGCCAAATATTCTAAAACTCTTGTTTTAACATCTTTTAATCCATAATGGTCTTCATTTAAAATTTTTCCAGCTTCTTTTAAATCAAAATTATCTTCAGTTTCATTATTCCACGGAAGATCTAAAATCCAATTTATATAAGTCCTAATAACATTACCTTCACCACTAGAAGGGCTTATCATTCTTAAACGCTTAATTTCTTTTTCTATTTTTTCATTAATTTTAGTATCCAATTTTAGTTTTTTTAACTTACTAGTCATCTCTTCAATTTCTTCTTCAGATGAAAAATCTTCCCCTAATTCTTCTTGAATAGCTTTAATTTTTTCTCTTAAATAATATTCTTTTTGTTTTTTATTAATATTTATTTTTACTTTTGTATTAATTTCATTTTCAACTTCAAGAATTTCCTTTTCTTGAGTTAAAAGCCCTAATATAATATTAAGTCTCTCTTTTACTTCAACTGCTTTAATTAACTCTTGTCTCTTATCTAATTTTAATGAAATATTTGAAGCTACAATATCAGCAAATCTATCTGGATCTTCAATTTCAGAAACTGATAAATAAATATCTGGAGTTATTCTTGTATTTATTGCAACATAACGCTCAAAAGTGTCTAATACTGCTCTCATTAATGCTTTAATTTCAATATTATCATCAAGTTGAACACTATCAAATTTCTCAATATTCACCTTAAAATATGGATCATCACCAATAACATCATCAATTTTAGCTCGATACTTTCCTTCAACTAAAACTCTAATAGCATCGCCGGGTAATTTCAACATTTGTTTAACACGACAAACTACACCATATTCATATAAATCTTCAAAATATGGTTCTTCAACGTTAATATCTTTTTGAGTAATTAAAAATATTAATTGCTCATTAATCATAGAATCTTCAAGAGCTCTTATAGATTTATCTCTCCCTACATCAAAATGTATAACTTCATGTGGCAATATAGAAAGTCCTCTAAGAGGAATTAATGGAATGTTTTTAATAATATTTATCTTATTCAAAATTTTACCTCCTCAAATTTAAAATGCGAGTCAGTCGACTCGCACTTCATTAACTAACTACTTTTTTTTATTTTATTATCATCAAAAACTAATACGGGTTCTTTATCTGAAATTACAGATTCTTCTGTTATAATACATTTACTAACATTGTCTAAAGAAGGAATTTCATACATAATGTCTAACATTAATTTTTCCAAAATTCCTTTTAATCCTCTAGCCCCTGTTTCTTTTTTAACAGCTAAATGCGCTATAGCGTGAATTGCTTTATCTTCAAACTCTAATTCAACCCCGTCAATTTCTAACAATTTTTGATATTGTTTAATCAATGCATTTTTAGGTTCATTTAATATTCTTTCAAGTGCTTTTTCATCAAGCTCATGTAAAGAACTAATAACAGGAATACGACCTATTATTTCTGGTATTAAGCCAAACTTCAATAGATCATGAGTCTCAACCTGCTCAAACAATTCGCCAATTGCATAATCTTTTTTACTTCTTATTTCAGCACCAAATCCCATTGCTTTTTTACCAATTCTTTTTGCAACAATTTTATCAAGACCATCAAATGCTCCACCACAAATAAATAAAATATTTGTAGTATCAATTTTTAAAAATTCCTGATGCGGATGTTTTCTTCCACCTTGAGGTGGCACTGAAGCTTCAGTACCTTCAATCATTTTTAATAACGCTTGTTGAACACCTTCACCACTAACATCACGTGTAATTGATGTATTTTCACTTCTTCTAGATATTTTATCCAACTCATCTATATATATAATTCCTCTTTCTGCTTTTTCAATATCATACTCAGCAGCTTGAATAAGTTTTAATAAAATATTTTCAACATCTTCTCCTACATATCCTGCTTCAGTTAAAGTAGTAGCATCAGCAATTGCAAATGGTACATCTAAAATTTGCGCAAGCGTACTAGCTAATAATGTCTTACCAGAACCAGTAGGCCCAATTAATAAAATATTACTCTTTTGTAATTCAATATCTTTAATATTTGTAGCCGTTTTTATTCTCTTATAATGATTATAAACCGCAACAGCCAACGTTTTTTTAGCATTATCTTGACCAATTACATATTCATCTAGAATATCTTTAATCTCTTTTGGTAATAATAATTCATCAAAGTTTAAAGTCGAAGTGATTTCCTCTTCTAATATTTCATTACATAATTCAATACATTCATCACATATAAATACATTAGGTCCTGCAACTAATCTTTTTACTTGATCTTGAGATTTGCCACAAAACGAACATGTTAAATGCTTTTCTTTATCATGTGTCATATAATCACCCCCTATTTCCTCGATTCAATAATTTCATCTACTAAACCATAAGCGAGAGCTTCTTCGGCAGTCATAAAATTATCTCTTTCAGTATCTTTTTCAATTATAGCCATATCTTGTCCCGTCATATCACTCATCAATGTATTCATTCTATCTCTAATAGCTAATAATCTCGCTGCTCTTATTTTAACATCTGTCGCTTGGCCCTGAGCCCCACCTAACGGTTGATGTATCATTACTTCAGAATTTGGTAAAACATATCTTTTACCCTTTTCACCTGCCGCTAATAAAAATGCACCCATACTTGCTGCCATACCCATACATATTGTTGAAACATCTGATTTAATATAATTCATCGTATCAAATATTGCCATACCAGCAGTTATTGAACCACCAGGCGAATTAATATATAAACTAATATCCTTATCTGGATCATCCGACTCTAAAAAAAGTAATTGAGCTGTTATCAAACTTGCTTGCACATCATTTACTTCTCCATTTAACATAACAATTCTATCTTTTAAAAGTCTTGAAAAAATATCATAAGATCTTTCTCCACGATTAGTCTGTTCTACGACCATAGGAACTAAATTGCTCATTACATACCTCCATTATTCATACTTCTATTTAATATTTGCATTATCTACTAAAAAGTCTACTGCTTTTCTAGAAACAATTGAATCTTTAATATAATCTTCATTCTTTGCAAATATCAATTTAATTTCTTCAACAGTCTTTTCTTGAGCTTCTGCAAATTTTAAATATTCTTCATTTAAATCTTCTTCAGTTACTTCTATATTTTCTGCTTTTATAACAGCATCAAATAACAACCCAGTTTCAACTCTAATTAACGCATCTTTTCTCATACTTTCTTTTAAATCATCTAAACTTCCACCTGTAAATTGTGCGTATTGATCAATGCTTAATCCCTGTTGTGATAATTGATTCTCAAAGTTTCTAATCATATCTTCTACTTCTTGATTAACCATTACTTCTGGAATATCAACTTCCATATTGTTAACACAAGTTTCAATAACTTTATCTCTTGTAGCTCTTTCTGCATTTTCATTAGCTGATAATTGCATTTTTTCTCTTAAATCATTTCTATATTCATCTAAAGTATCAAATTCTGTAGTATCAATTGCAAAATCATCATCTAATTCTGGTAATTCTTTTACTTTGTTAGCTAAAACATCTACTTCAAATACTACTGATTTAGAAGCCATTTCTTCGTGATAATCTTCAGGGAAAGTTACATTAACTTCAACCTTATCACCAATATTTGCACCAATTAATTGTTCTTCAAACCCTGGGATAAATGAATTTGAACCTATTTCAAGATCATATCCTTTTGCTGAACCACCATCAAATAATTCTCCATCAAAAGTACCAACATAATCAATTGTTACTTTATCATTTAATTCAATAGCTCTATCTTCAACACTTACTAATCGTGCATTTTGTTCTCTTAAAGTTTCTAACTCTTTATCAATATCTTCATCTGTAATTACAGTATTAATACTTTCAACTTCAACACCTTTATATTCGCCTAATTTTGCTTCTGGCTTAACAACAACTTCAAATGATAAAACTAAATCTTTATCTTTTCCAATTTCTAAAACATCTAATTTTGGTCTATCAATTGGAACCAATTTCAATTCATCTAAACCATTAGTATAAACATCTGGCAATAAAATATTTACTGCTTCTTCATAAAATACTTCTGCTCCATAATTAAGCTCAATCATTTTTCTAGGTGATTTACCTTTTCTAAATCCTGGCAAATTAAATTTTTTCTGATCTTTTTTAAAAGATTTTGTTACCGCTTCTTGAAAACTTTCATTTTCTATAGTTGCTTCAAATTTTACCACATTTTTTTCATTACTTTTTAATTCAAACTTCATAATTTCCTCCTATTTCAGATACTCTAAAACCTACTCTTATATAATAAATTGACTAACATCAAAATTTAACCTATCATTTTTATATATTATATCATTATTTTTTAGATGTAAACATTTTTTTTGAATTATTGTATTTCTTTTTCTTCACATATAAACATTAGTTTGATATAATACTTAATATATTAGTAAGGAGGCCCTATGCATTTTTTTAAACTATTAGAAAAAAAACATAATATTAAATTAAACGAAAATCAAAAAAAATCCGTATTACATTTAAGTAATCCTGCATTAACACTCGCTATCCCTGGTAGTGGTAAAACTACGTTATTATTATGTAGAATTTATTATTTAAATCTTTTTCATAATGTTCCATTTGGAAATATACTTACATTAACTTTTTCAAAAACATCAGCAAAAGATTTAGAAAATAGATATAAAAAACTTTTCAATAATTTTT
>JAYEHA010000439.1:0-1527 GCA_034659335.1 Bacillota bacterium | reverse complement strand
AAAGAAAAAAGTTATTAGAGAGGCTAAAGAAAAAGCTAGAAAAATTTTAAAAGATGCAAAAATTGAATCTAAATATATTATTTCTGAATTAAGAAAATTAGAAAAATCAGTAAAAATGGATAATAAAAGAATCGAAGAGTTAAAGTCTAGTATTAATGATAAAATTAATGAACAAAGTGAGATAGTATTTGATAATAAAAAAACTCATGCTCCACCTACTGAATTAAGTGTGGGAGATTTTGTTAAGATTGTTAGTTTAAATAAAGAGGGTAATGTTTTAGAGATTAATGGTGACAGTATTACTGTTGAAATTGGAAGTATGAAAGTAAATATTGATAAGGGTAATTTAAAAACTATTAAAAACCCTAAAAAGAAAAAAGTTATTATGCAACAAAAGAAAAGTTCTTCTAAAGTTATGAAAAACATTAAAAATGAAATTGATATAAGAGGTATGAATGTTGATGAAGCTACTTTAATATTAGATAATTATTTAGATGATGTGTATATGTCGAGTTTAAATGAAGTTAGAATTATTCACGGTAAGGGGACTGGTGCTTTAAGACAAGGTGTGAGAGAATTTTTAGAAATTCACTATCATGTAAAAAAAATGCGTGAAGGTGGATACAACGAAGGAGGTTCGGGAGTAACAGTAGTTACTTTAAAATAATGTATATTGTTAGTGCATGTTTAATGGGTGTTAATTGTAAATATAATGGTGAAAGTAATAAAAATGAAAAAATTATGAATTTTTTAAAAGATAAAGAATTTACATTGGTTTGTCCTGAACAGCTTGGTGGACTTGCAACTCCACGAGTGCCTGTAGAGATTGTAGATGGGGAATATTTTAATAAAGTTGGAGAGAACGTATCCAGTAATTTTATAAATGGTGCAAATGAAACTTTAAAAATTATTAAGATGTATAATAATATTGAACTCATTATTTTAAAAGATGGAAGTCCTTCATGTGGAAGTGAAAAAATATATGATGGGACTTTTTCGAATATTAAAATAGATGGTATGGGATGTACAGCAAAATTGCTTAAGGAAGAAGGGTATAAATTAAAAAGTGAAAATGATTTTTAAAATATCTTAAATGATGATATAATCAGATACTGAAAAAGGAGATGATAAAAATGGTTAAAAACCCAATAGTTATAATTAAAATGGAAAATGGAGATGAAATAAAAGTTGAATTATACCCAGAAGTTGCACCTAATACAGTAAATAATTTTATTTCTTTAGTAAAAAGTAAATATTATGATGGATTAATATTCCATAGAGTTATTAAAGGATTTATGTTACAAGGTGGATGTCCTGATGGAACAGGTATGGGTGGCCCTGGTTACTCAATAAGAGGTGAATTTAAATCAAATGGATTTAATAATGAATTAAAACATGATCCGGGTGTTTTATCTATGGCAAGATCTCAAATGCCAAACTCGGCAGGTTCACAATTTTTCTTAATGCATAAGCATTCACCACATTTAGATGGAGATTATGCTGGATTTGGTAAAGTTATTGAAGGAA
>JAYEHA010000438.1:0-8165 GCA_034659335.1 Bacillota bacterium | reverse complement strand
TTGATAATTATGAAATAATTGTTTCTGGAAGAATTGATGGATTGATAAAAGGTGAAAGTATAATAGTTGATGAAATTAAAAGTACTACTAAAGATTTAAGTGATATTAATATAGATGAAAATCCTATGCATTGGGCTCAAGTTATGTTTTACGCATATATATATTTAATGGATAATCAATTAAAGTCAATAACTGCTCAACTTACATATGTAGAGTTGAATAATTATGATTGCAAATATTTTAAAAAGATATTTGATAAAGAAACACTTGATTTTTTTGTTTTTGATGTAATAAATAAATATATTGAATGGATAAAATTAGAAGATAAAAATATTAAAAATAGAAATGAAAGTATAAGGATATTAGATTTTCCTTTTAACGGGTATAGAAAATTTCAAAGAGAAATTGCTGTAGTTACATATCAGGCGATAAGAGATAATAAAAACGTTTTTATTCAAGCGTCTACTGGTATTGGCAAAACTATGGCAACAATTTTTCCTGCTATTAAAGGGTTAGAAAAATTAAAAGTAGATAAAATTTTTTATTTAACTGCAAAGACAATTACTCGCACAGTTGTAGAGGGGAGTTTGAAAATTTTAATCAATAAGGGGTTAAATATTAGATCAATTACTTTAACTGCTAAAGATAAAATTTGTTTTTATGAATCATCAGATTGCAATATTGAAAAATGTAAATATATGAAAGAATATTATTTTAAAGTTAAAGAGGCTATTAAAGAAACTCTAAAAAATGAATATTTAATTGATAGAACAGTAATTGAAAGAGTTGCAAAAGAGTATGGAATATGTCCATTTGAATTTTCCTTAGATTTATCGTTATTTTGTGATGTTATTATTGGTGATTATAATTATGTATTTGATCCAAGAGTAAAACTTAAAAGATATTTTGAAGATAATAATTATGAAATAGTCTTATTAGTAGATGAGAGTCATAATTTAGTAAATCGCGCAAGGAATATGTATTCGGCAGAGTTATATAAACAAGATTTTTTAGATTTAAGAAGAATCGTTAAAAAAAATCATTCATTACTTGCAAAAAAACTTAATAAAGTGAATAGTGAGTTTTTAAAATTAAAGAAAGAATTAAGTTATAGAGATAATTTTGTAAGTGACGAACCAGTTTTAGGAATTTATGATAAAATTAGTGAACTTAATTTTTATTTAGAAAGTTGGTTAAGGGATTTTAAGAAAGACATTAATTATGAATTAGTTTTAGAATTTTATTTTAATACTTTAGCATATGTTAGAATTTCTGAATTAACATTTGATGGATCAATTTTTTACTTTGAAGAAGTAGGTAAAAATAATTATAAAGTTAAACTTTTCAATATCAATCCTTCATATCATTTGGAAAAAATTAGAAGAAAATCAACTATATTTTTTTCGGCCACGCTTAGTCCAATTAAATATTATAAAGAGATACTTGGTGGAAAAGATGAAGATAATATTTATATATTTCCTTCGCCTTTTGATGTGAAAAATAGAAAAATTTTATTTTCAAATGAGATTTCAACAAGATATAGAGAGAGGTATCTTTCAATTAAAGCAGTTTGTAAATATATTAATCAATTTATAAATAACAATGTTGGTAATAATATTGTGTTCTTTCCATCTTATGAATATCTTAGAATTGTATTAAATAAATATATAAAATTATATGATGATGATATATTAGTGCAAAGCAGAAATATGACGGAAGATGAAAGAGAAAAATTTATTTTAGAATTCGAAACTGGAAATATTGTAACTGCTTTTGCTGTTTTAGGAGGTATTTTTTCAGAAGGAATTGATTTAAAAGGTGACAAGTTAAAAGGTGTTATTTTGCTGGGTATTGGATTGCCTGGATTTGGATTTGAGAATGAAATTATTAAAAAATATTATGACGAACAAGAGCATAAAGGGTTTGAATATGCATATTCTTATCCTGCTATAATTAAAATAATGCAATCTGTAGGAAGAGTAATTAGAACTAGTGGTGATAAAGGTGCAATTTTGCTTTTAGGTGATAGATTCACAACTAATTATTATAGAAAAATGTTGCCATTGGATTGGGGAAATGAGCTAGTTACACTAGAAACGTTGAATAAAAAACTTAAAAGTTTTTGGGATATTAATTAATAAATGGGTATTACTCTTTATGAAGTATAAAAAAATAGGAGTGATAACTTGAAAATAGCACTAGGACTTATTGTCAGAAATTTGAATGAGAAAGTAAATATTATAGCTTTTTTGGAAAATGCTAAAAAATATAATAATAAAATTGACGAAGTGATAATAGCGTATTCTGAAATGTATGATATGGAATTAGTTAAGAAAATAGAACAATATTCAAATGTTAAATTATTAAAAATTAATCATTGTCATGAATTAAAGTTTCAGTTAGAAGAAATAGGAATGAATAAAGAAGATATTGAGATATTATTATTTTCAGAAGATTACGAAAAAAACAATTTGATACCATATGGTAAAAATAGGAATAATGTTGTCATTAAAGCAATTATGGATGGAATGGATATATTATTTTTTGTTGATGATGATGTAAAACCTTCAGTAATTATTAAAGAAGGTGATGGAATACAAGAAATTGAAATAGATTTTTTTGGTGAACATTTGAAACAACTTAAAGATAATGTTTATGTAACTACCAGTGATTATTCAGGGTATTATATAGTTCCACCAATGAAATTTGACAATATGGACTATTTTGTAAGAGGTATACAAAAAGGAGAATTGTTTAAAAAAAGTTTAGTTAAAAATTATGGTTATTTAACTGTAGATAAATTGACTAATCGTGAAGTGTTTAGAACGAATAAAGTATTAGGTGGGAATTTGGCAATGCGTTTAGAAATATTTAAGTTTATTTTACCATTTTTTTCTAGCGTTTATACAGTTAGAGATGAAACCTATTTAACTAGAGGTGAAGATACTTTATTAGGGTTAGAAATTAATAAAGTTGAAAACAAATTTTTTTTAGATATTGATGTGAAAATATTCCATGATACATTTAGAGATTTTCCGAAACCACCAGATATTTTATCTGAAGATTTTGTAAAAGATAGATTTTTTTATGCATGTATGGGATGGATTGGTAGAAATCCATTTTTAAATTGGATATTAAATAGAGATTTAAAAGATTATTATGAACGGACTAGAAAGGCTTTAGTAGTAGGGGTTCCTTCAATTGTTAAATATCTAGATGATGATAGATTTTTCTTGCTTGTTGAAGCATTAGATGAATCGTATAAAAATCTTTCTAAAATGATAATTGAATATTATCAATTAAGAAATACATGGAATAAATTTATTGAAAAAAATGTAATGATGAGTAGGGCTAAAAATATACCAATAGAAGAATAGGAGGAATATTATGAAAATATTGATAATGAATCATTTTCCACTAGAAGGATCAGGGAGTGGTATTTATACAAAAAATCTTGCGAGAGAATTGAGTGAACGTGGTAACGAAGTAACTGTGATATATCCTGAGCATGAACAAAAAAATTATGATGGTTTTAAATCTAGGGTAATAAGATTTAATAATGGAAGAGGGAATGATTATGAATTAGATTTTAATTTTCCTTGTTTTACTACACATCCAATATCTAATACTACTTATTATGAGTTAAGTGAAAAACAAATCAAACAGTATATTGACGCGTTTTATAAGGCTGCAAAGGAAGAAATTGATTTATTAAATCCAGATGTTATTCATGCACAACATTTATGGATTACACCATATATTGCTTCTAAATTCGATATTCCTTATGTTGTAACAGCACATGGTACTGATTTAAAAGGTTTTGTAAAAGATGAAAGGTATCATAAATATGCTATAGAAGGTGCTAAGAAGGCTTCTAAGATTATTACAATTTCAAATCAAGTGGATAGAGAAGTAACAGAGCTATATAAAATTAAAGATAGTAAAGAATTAATAATGAATGGCTATGATGAAAATTTATTTATACGGTTAGATCAAGATACGAAGGAAGAATTGAATAAATTTGGTATAAATAAAGTAACTGATCATATTGTTTCGTTTGCTGGAAAATTAGCTGATTTTAAAGGTGTTGATATTTTACTTAGAGCAGCAAAAATTTATGAGAATAAATTAAATAATAATGTGACTACAATAATTGCAGGTGATGGAGAGCTAAGAGAATCTTTATTGGAGTTAAAGGATAAATTAGAATTAGTGAATGTTCATTTTATTGGACATGTAACTCAAAATCAATTAGTTGATTTATATAATTTGGCTGATGTAAGTACTGTACCTTCAAGGACAGAGCCATTTGGATTAGTGGCAATTGAAGCTTTAGCGTGTGGGACTCCAGTTGTTGGAACAAATCAAGGCGGTTTGCCTGATTTTATTACTGATGAAGTTGGTACACTTGTACCGGTAGAAGACTATCAAGCGTTAGCAGATGCGATTGTAAGTGAAATTTTTCATCATGATAAAGACGAAAGATCGGATAATTGTTATAATTATGCATTAAGAAATTTTTCATGGAAAAAATCATTAGATAAAGTTGAAAAAGTGTATGATGAAGTAATTAAATAAGGAGGATTTATGAAAAAATGTGTAGTAATACCAACATATTGGGGAAGAAAAAAAGGTGAAAAAAGTCAAGTGGGAGATGGAATATATGATCATCCAACACCTATAGATGAAGAAGGAACTTTACAAAGAACGTTGGAAAGCATGAAGATACTATATGATAAAAAATTTAAACTAGTTATTTTAGTTTGTCCAGTTTCAAAAGATGTTGAAGAAGAAGCTGTAGAAAATGTATATACAATAATTGAAAAAGCAAAGATTCCTGAAATTGAAACGTATATCTTTACTCCTGAAACGTTAAGGAATATTCAAAATGTTTTATTAGAAAATGGGTTAGATGATATAGAATTACTTTCTTTAAATGGTTATTCAAATATTAGAAATATGTGTGTCTATTCAACACAATTGTTGGCGGCAGATGTTGCAATATTGATAGATGATGATGAAGTTTTTGAGAATCCTAATTATATTACTATGGCTTCAGAACATATTGGAATGCGTAAATATGGAAAAATGATTTATGGTGTTGCAGGATATTATTTAAATAAATTTGATGAATTTTATGATGATGTAGATATTGTTCCTTGGATGACTTATTGGAATAGATTTGGTTCAAAAACAGAGGCATTTGATACAATAATTGGTAAAGGACCAAGAATGAAAGTTACTCCGTTTGCTTTTGGAGGCGCTATGGTTATTCATAAAAATTTATTTCAACTCGTACCTTTTGATCCCGAAATTAGACGGGGAGAAGATATTGATTATTTGATGAATGCTAAGATGTTTGGATATGATTTCTTTTTAGATAATGAGTTAAATATTAAACATTTACCACCGCCAAAAAGTAATCCGATTTGGAAAAGGTTTAGGGAGGATATTTATAGATTTTTATTTGAACAAAATAAAATTAATAATCAAAAAGATATTAATTATATGAATGAAGTAAGTTCAAAGGATTTTGATCCATATCCAGGAGATTTTTTAAAAAATGATTTGGAAGATAAAATATTCAAAACTAACGTTCTTTTAGCTTTAGATTATTTATCAAAAGGTGATGTTGAAGGTTGTCAAGAATCAATAAAGAATGTTTATTTATCAAAATATGAGGCAAAACCACATTTTGATGTTTTTGATAATTATATGAAAACGCAAAAAAAATGGGTTTCTCTTATGAAAAAAACTATAAAGTATAGAAGAAGTTTAAGAAAAGTAATGGAAGAATTTAATTTAACAAGAAAGCAAATTGAAGTTAATATGGAAAGCTATGAAAATATTACTGAACAAGATAAAATTGATAGATTTAAGTTACATCACTTATTTAATAAATTCACTGATGAAGAAATAAAAATAATTGCAGAAATGTCTGAATTGAAAGTTTATAATGAAAATGATATAATATTTAGAAGTGATGATAATGATTTATTTATATACGCTGTAATTAAGGGCTGTGTAAGAATTATAAAATGTAGTTCAAAAGGAGAAGAAATATTTTTAGCATCTGTATGTAGCAATTCGATAATAGGTGAAACTTCTTTATTAAAAGATAAATTCAATTCAACTGGAATTGCAGATGAATTTGTAGTATTAATGAGAATTTCAAAGGGTGACATGGAAAGTCTAATAGCATCTAATCCGGTAATTGGTAATAAACTTATGGGTATGTTTTTAGAGCGTATGTATATGAAACTTAGTAGTACTAGCGTTATGTATAGGGATAAATTAGTTAAAGAAGAGCATATTGAAGATTAGTGAGGTGTATTTATGAGAGTTAGAAAAGCAGTTATACCAGCAGCTGGATTTGGTACAAGGTTTTTGCCTGCTACTAAAGCAATACCTAAAGAGATGCTTCCGATAGTAGACAAGCCAACTATTCAATATAATATTGAAGAATTAATAAATGCTGGAATTGAAGAAATATTAATTATAACTGGAAGAAATAAAGAAGCGATTATGAATCATTTTGATAAATCACCAGAGTTAGAAACATTATTAAGGAAGAATGATAAGTTAGAGTTGTTAAAAATTTCTGATAATGTTTCAAATATGGTGAATATTCATTTTGTTAGACAAAAAGAAGCAAAAGGATTAGGTCATGCTATATTATGTGCTAAAGCATTTGTTGGTAAAGAACCGTTTGCAGTTCTTTTAGGAGATGATGTAGTATATTCTGAAAAGCCATGTGTGAAACAATTAATTGATGTATATAATGAATATCAATCATCAATATTAGGGGTTCAAAAAGTTAAAGAAGAAAATGTTAATAAATATGGCATTATTGATGGCGAAAAAATTGCTTATAAGACATATAGTGTTAAAGATATGATAGAAAAGCCTGAAAAGGATAAAGCACCTTCAAATATTGCAATACTAGGGAGATATATTTTGACACCTGAAATTTTTGAAGAATTAGAAAACACTAAAAAAGGTGTAGGTGGTGAAATACAATTAACAGATGGAATTTTAAACCTTTCAAAAAAACAAGAGGTTTATGCTTATGTTTTTGATGGAAGGCGTTATGATGCGGGTAGCAAATTAGGTTATTTAGAAGCAAATGTAGAATATGCACTTAGACATAATGATGTTAAAGATGATTTTAAGTTGTATTTAAAAGAATTAGTGAATACATTATAAGAAAATTTCCAAGGATTTCCTTGGATTTTTTTTGGAGGTTAATATGAAAATTGAAGTTACTATCATGAATGCGTTTGCAGTAAATGAATCTGGTGGGAATAAAGCTGGAATTGTTTATAATCAGATTGCTTTATCAAATGATGAAAAACAATTAATCGCAAAAAAAGTTGGGGTATCTGAAACAGTTTTTATTAATAAGAAAGAAAATAATAATTTTGATGTAAGTTTTTTTACTCCTAATAAAGAAGTTGATTTATGCGGTCACGGTACGATTGCTGCATTTCAATTATTATTAGATAAGAATATTATTTCAAAAGGGGAATATGTGCAAATCACTAGAGCTGGCATATTAGAAATAATTATTAATAATGAAAACCAGATATTTATGGAACAAAACAAACCGGAGTATTTAAAAATAATTAAAGATAGATTATCTATTGCAGAATCTCTTAATATTAGTGAAAATGAAATAATAAAAAGTTTTCCAATTCAAATAGTATCTACTGGTCTTAAGGATATTATGATTGGCGTAAGAAATAATGAAATATTAGATAATATTAAGCCTAATTTTGAAAAGATATTAAAGATTTCTAAAAAATATCAAGTAGTTGGTTATCATGTGTTTTCTCTTGAAAAAGAAGGTGAAGAAACTGCAAATTGTAGAAATTTTGCGCCTTTTTATGGAATTGATGAAGAATGTGCAACGGGGACTTCATCGGGTGCTTTAGTAGGTTTTTTATTTAAATATAATCTAACTAATGAAAATGAATATCAAAATATATTTTTTTTGCAGGGAAAAGCTATGGGAAGTCTTTCTAGAATAAATGCTAAGACAATTATTAAAAATAAAGAAATAAATAAAATATTCATTGGTGGAAATGCTGATTACATTAAAAAGATTGAAATTTCAGATTAAAAATAATATACTAAGTATTAGGAATTTTAGTGTTTTTTAAGGA
>JAYEHA010000437.1:0-1529 GCA_034659335.1 Bacillota bacterium | reverse complement strand
TTATCTATGAATATATATAATGAGTCTGATTCGATGGTAATGATTTTTGGAAAACCTGTTATATTAGAAAATGATATGAAAGAGATAGAAGAAAATAAATCAAAAGAAATAAAAAAGAAAAATTCTAATATGTATAATTTAACTTCAATTGAAAATGATAAAATGCGTGAATCAAAATCTGTAACATGTACTTTTGAGTATATAAAATCAGAATCAGCATATATGGAAAATTCTATAATTAATGATGAACGTGGAGTGAAGGTGAAATTATATCAAGAGGAGATCATGGAGAATTATTGTTGTTAAAACTTAGATCTTACGCTGAAGATATTCAAGAAGAGCTAAGTAAGCACGATTATTTTAGTAAAAGCGTAGAATTATATGAAGTTAAAGCTGGAGTTCAATTTAGCAAGGGACGTGCTGATGGATTTCACTCATGTGAAGATGATGACGGTTCCAGTATAGATGTTTTCAATCTTTTATACGATGTTTTAAATTGTTTTGGAATACCAACTAATATACTCGCTAACGCTATAGATGGATCCAGAGGATATTTAAATGTCCACACTTCTACTTTGATACCTTATTTAGAAATCAGATCTGGGTCAAGATTAGATTTGGATTTTGATGATAAGTATATACCATTTTTCATTATTGGAATAGATGCAAGTCAAGGAAGAGTTGCGGGTGAGTTCTATGCTGAAATGAAATACAAAGAAAGATATTATATCCCCGGGAGTGGTTATGTTTACAATTATTATGAGAGTGAAAAGGCAGAAGATGATTTTAGTTTATCTGTTATAGATTAAAAAGGTGGTGAATATTATAAAAAAAAATATTTTATTAATTTTAATAGTTACCGTTCTAATTGTTTCGAGTATATTTAACATTTATCAATATAAAAGTTCTTTAGCAATTAAATCAGATTATGGACAACGAATTAGGACCATTGAAGAGTTTTCTTTAGCAATTTTGCCAAGAATTGTATTGACGGAAATTGTAGATAACGATATTATAGATGAAATAGTTTTAGCTAATGTAATTGGACAGATTGATATAACTAAAGATCTTGAATATTTTGCAGTGGCGCGTTTTTCTCCAATAAAGGTCTTTCTTGATAATACAGAAGATGATTTAAAAAAATTATATAAGCTTATTAATGAAAATGAAGGTGAGATAGATGTTTTAATAAAGGAGATAGCGGATAATCAGAAAAAAAGTTTAAAAATTTATGAAGAAATAAAAAAGTTTCAGGAAGAATACATGGGTCAAATGAATGATGATGGGGCTTATGATAAGTGGGATTTGTTGTGGTATAGAAATAGTCAAGGGAAATCAGATGAGTTAATCAAAATTATAGAAAATGGATTTAGGTAATAATATAAATTTTTCTTGATTTTTCAAAAAAAGGCGTGATTTATAGTGGGTGGAACACCCACTGAGAAAGATTATAAATTGATTTTTAACTTAAATGCTTTGTTTGTTTATAAGAGGCATAATGTAAAGGTTAGAAAATATAGAAGAATAAA
>JAYEHA010000436.1:0-1530 GCA_034659335.1 Bacillota bacterium | reverse complement strand
AAAACAAGATAATAAAAATAGTAATTCAAATAAAGAAGAAAAAGAAAAAGAAATAGAAAAGATAGAAAAAGATAATATTGAAAATAATAATAACACTGGAAAGAGTAATGAAAAAAATGATAAGTCACAAAATGATAATAAACCTGATAATAAACCTGATAATGGGAAAAGTAATAGCAATAGTAATAATGGTAAGTCAAAAAAATAGATATCCATCCTATAATAGACATCCAATGAGAAGATATTTCTTAGCTGGATGTTTTTTTAGTGAAGTATGGTTTTAGTAACAAGAAAAAAGGTAGAAATCGATTTACTTGTTGAAAATATAGATATATAATAAGCATGTGAAGAGAAAGGAGGGCCTTTTATTATGAAGTATAGAAAATTATCAAGTATTTACTTTGAAGATAAAATGAAGTTTGAGCAATTATATGAGCGAAGATTTAATAGTGAATCAAGTTATAGATTTGACTTAAAGATTGGTGAGAGTATTGGATTTGTATTTATCAATCCATCAATCCTTGAGAAGTTGGACGATATAAGAAAACTTGATAAAGCGCTGTCGGAAAAAGTCAATAAACTTCCAAGTATAGCATTAATGCAATATACAAGGAAATGCCTTGTTGATGAAATAAAACTTACAAATGATATAGAAGGGGTAGTAAGCACGCGTAAGGAGATAAGTGAAATATTAAATGATATAACAGGGAAAAAACAAGTGAAAAGACTTTATGGGTTAGTAAAAAAGTATGAATTATTATTAGAAGAACCAATTGAATTAAGTACATGTGATAATATTAAAAGTATATATGATTCTTTAGTACTTAAAGCAGTTATTTATGAAAATCCATCGAATATACCAGATGGTGAAATATTTAGGAAAGATAAAGTGTATATTAAAAGTCCAAATGGACGAACAATTCATACTGGATTATATCCAGAAGAACTAATAATCGATGTTATGCAAGCTGGATTAGATATTTTAAACAACGAGCAATATAATAAGTTAATTAGGATTGCAGTATTTCACTATATATTTGGTTATGCACATCCGTATTACGATGGGAATGGAAGAACAAGCAGATTCATCAGTAGTTATTTATTATCGAGAGAGCTACATCCTTTAATTTCGTATAGAATTTCTCATACTATTAAAGAGAACATAAATATGTATTATAAGAGTTTTAAGATTGCAAATGATTCTAATAATAAAGGAGAGTTAACGCACTTTGTTGATGATTTCTTAGTTATATTGAGAAATTCACTGATAGAGCTATGTGAGATAATTGATGAAAAAAATCAGCAGTTGAAGTATTTTGAAAATCAGATTAAATTTATAAGTGGAAAAGATGAAAAAACATTAGAAATTTTGGGAGTGTTACTTCAAAACAGTCTGTTTGGAGAGTTTGGTATTGATATAGTAAGTATATGTGGTATAACGCATATAGGAAGCTCTAAAGTAAGAAATGTAATTAGAAAACTTAATGAAGAAAATTATTTAAGAGTAGGAAAAGACGGTAAAAAGAAAAT
>JAYEHA010000435.1:0-8184 GCA_034659335.1 Bacillota bacterium | reverse complement strand
GATTATTCCTATTACAGATAAAATTTTAGGATTGGCAATAAAAAATGCAAAATATGAGTTAAATAATGAAATAATTATTAGAACTCAATCAAAAGGAATAAGTAATGAATTTTTAGATGAACCGGTTTTGATTTCAATAGATAAAGGGAAAGCATTAGTGATTAGATCAAACTAAAGTTTTATTTTTAAATAAAAAAAAGCTACTTTTCAGTAGACTTTTTTCGTTTAGTAAACTCTATCAACTTTTCCGGCTTTTAAACATTTGCTGCAAATGTTTATTCTTTTTATAGATCCGTTTACATTAGCTTTTACTGATCTTAGATTAGGTTTCCATGTTCTTTTATTTTTGTTATGTGCAAAACTAACATGATTTCCTGTCATTTGACCTTTCCCACAAATTTCACAATACTTAGTCATTGTGTACCTCCTTAACTTTTCAACAAGTTTAATTTTATCAAAGACTATCAAAAATGACAAGGTATTTTTAAAATAATTTAAAATAATTAAAAAAATGATTAAAAAAGTTGCTAAAATTCAATATATTATATAAAATGAGAGTGTACATAATAAATAGTTTAAGGAGGAAGTAATTTGACAATTAAAATTGTTAATAAATTAGGAGATATATTGATTGATAAAAATGTTATAGCAAAACTAGCTGGTGTATCTGCTATGGAGTGTTACGGGTTAGTTGGTATGGTTTCAAAAAATGCTACTACAGGTTTAGTTAAATTGCTAAAGAATGAGCATTTGAATAAAGGTGTTGAAATAGAGACAGAAGAAGATGGTATAATTATTGATTTATATGTAATTATTCAATTTGGAACTAAGATTTCTGTTGTAGCTGAAAATATTATTGGGCAAGTTAAATTTAATGTAGAAAAACAGACTGGACTTAAAGTTAAGAAAGTTAATTTAAATATTGAAGGTGTAAAAACTAAATAGCAAGGAGTGAAGATTATTGGATATAAAAAAAATTGATGTAATTCTGTTGGAACAAATGTTTAAACAGAGTAATCAAGAACTTAAAAGAAATATTGAATTAGTAAATGACTTAAATGTATTTCCAGTGCCAGATGGTGATACTGGAACGAATATGTCTCTTACTATGCAATCAGCAGTAGAAAGTATTGACTTAAATAAAGAATATTCTATTGAAACTCTCTCAAAAGAAATTTCAAAAGGATCTCTTATGGGAGCAAGAGGAAATTCTGGTGTAATTTTATCTCAAATATTTAGAGGCTTTGCTAAAGGTTGTGAAGGTAAAGAAGAATTAGATGCTATTGATTTTGTTAATGCAATTACAAAATCAGCTAAAGTTGCTTACGAGGCTGTAATGAAACCTGTTGAAGGAACAATATTGACAGTTGTTAGAAAAACAGGTGAATATGCTGTTAAATTTACGAATGAAAATACAACTATTGATGAAGTAATGGATTATGTTATTCATATAGCAGAAAAAGCCCTTGATGAAACACCAGAACAACTTGAGGTACTTAAACAAGCTGGTGTAGTTGATGCTGGCGGTATGGGTTTAGTATGTATTTTTAAAGGGTTTAGACATGCAATTAAAGGGAAAGAATTACTTGAAGATGAAATAGTAGTATCTACAAAGAATGTAGATGTTATTGCTGCTCCAGAAGATATTGAATTTGGATATTGCACAGAATTTATTGTAAAAGGCTCAATTAATGCGAAAGTATTGAAAGAAAAAATTATTAAACTTGGCGATAGTATGGTTTTTGTTGAAAGTGATGATATTGTTAAAGTGCATATTCATACTAACAATCCTGGAATTGCTTTGGAATATGCTTTAAAAGAAGGCGAATTAATTAAGATTAAAATTGAAAATATGCGTGAACAACATAGTCAATTAATAGTTGATTCTAAGCCTTTAAAAAAAGAAGGGAAAAGTAAATATGAAATTATTGCAGTAGCTATAGGTTCTGGTATTTCTGATATATTTAAAGATTTGGGAGTAACTCAAATTATTGAAGGTGGACAAACTATGAATCCATCTACAAAAGATTTATTAGGAAAGATTGATCAAACAAATGCTGATAATATAATTATTTTACCTAATAATAGCAATATTATATTAGCTGCTGAACAAGCTAAAAAAATTAGTGATAAAAATGTATTTATTATTCCTACAAAATCAATTCCACAAGGAATTAATTCTTTAATTGAATTTGATTGGGATGATGAAGTAGAAAATAATATTAATATGATGAAAGAGTCGTTAGAAAATATTAAAACGATTGAGATAACTTATTCTGTAAAAGATACAGTTTTTAATGATATTGAAATTAAAGAAAATGAAATTTTAGGTGTTTCAGAAGGTAATATTATTTCTGTTGGTACTGAGTTACACGATATTGCTTTAGAGACTGTTAAAAAGAGTATTAATGAAGATACTGAAATTGTTACAATTTACTTTGGACAGGATGCTAAAGAAGAAGATGCTAACAATCTTGCTAAAGAGATTGAAGAGTTATTAACTTTTGGTGATGTGGAAGTTTATTATGGTGGGCAACCATTGTATTATTATTTAATTTCAATTGAATAATTAAAACCCTAAGGCGACTTAGGGTTTTTACTTTTTAAAATTGTAATTTTAGAAAAATAATAGTATAATATACTAAGAACTTATGTTCATGCGGTTTATTAATAAGTATTGTTAAAAGAGGAGATGTTTTTAATGATTAATAGTTGCGTAGAAAATTTAAAGGGAATTGGTAAGAAAAAATTATTATTACTACATAAACTAAATATATATACTATTAAAGATCTTCTTAATCATTATCCAATTAGATATGTTAATAAATCTAAAATTAATACTGTAAATGATGTAAATTATGGGGATGAAGTTACAATTAAAGCTAGAATTATTAATATTAGTCATCGGAAAAGTTATAAACAAAAAGATATTTTGATATTAATAGTTAGAGATAGTAATGGAAGACAATTTGAAGCTATTTTTTTTAATGCAAAGTATGTGATAGATAGATTATTAAAAAATGAAACATATTATTTTTTTGGAAAGTTTGAAAATAATAAAATGGTTCATCCTGAATTTATTAATTGTAATTCTAAAAAGGTAAAAAAATTCTTAAGAATTATGCCAGTTTATCCACTTGTAAATGGATTAAAACAGTGGCAAATCGTCAAAATAGTTGAGAATTGTTTAGATGAAATAAATTTATCTGAATATGAAACATTTAACGAAGAGATACTTGAAAGAAATCAATTGTCTTCATATAATTATGCAATTGAAAATATTCATTTTCCAAAAAATAAAGAAGCATATAAAATTGCAAAATATCGTTTAATATTTGAAGAATTTTTTAATATTCAATTAGGTATGATTTTGTTAAAAAATAATTTTGAAAAAGAAAATGGTATTAAATTTAATAAAGATGAAAAAATATATGAATTTATTGAAAATTTACCATATAAATTAACTGATGCTCAAATTAAAGTGTTAGATGAAATAATTTTAGATATGCAAAATAAAAAAGTAATGAATAGAATGATTCAAGGTGATGTAGGTTCTGGAAAGACGATTATAGCTTTAATAACGCTCTATTTAACAGTTTTAAATGGTTATCAAGGTTCTTTTATGGTCCCGACAGAAATACTAGCTATACAGCATTTTGAAAGTGTTATGAGTTATTTTAGTGATATAGATATTAAGGTTAGATTATTAACTTCTTCGGTAAAAAATAAAGAAGAAATTTATGATGAAATTAGCTCGGGAGAAGTTGATATAGTTATTGGGACTCATGCTTTATTACAAGACAAAGTGAAGTTTAATAAATTAGGATTAGTTATAACTGATGAACAACATAGGTTTGGCGTAAGGCAAAGAGAAAAATTAGCAGAAAATAAAACAACTAAACCGGATATATTAGTGATGTCTGCTACTCCAATTCCAAGGACTTTATCTATGGTTATACATGGAGATTTGGATATTTCAGTTATTGATGAAATGCCTAAGGGTAGGAAAGAAATAAGCACTCATTTTATAAAAAAATCAAAAAAACAAGATATGTATGATTTTATTAGGAAAAATATTTCAAATGGAAGGCAAGTATATTTTGTTTGTCCTTTAGTTGAAGATTCAGATAAACTTGATTTACTTTCTGTCGAAAAACATTTTCAAGAATTAGATAATATAATTTTTAAAGATTTAACTGTAAAAATGATTCATGGGAAGTTAAAAAATAATGAAAAAGATGAAATAATGATGCAATTTAAAAATAAGGAGATAGATATTCTTATTGCTACTACAGTTATTGAAGTTGGTATTGATGTTCCTAATGCAAATATTATGGTAATTGAAAATGCAGAAAGATTTGGATTATCACAATTACATCAATTAAGGGGTAGAGTTGGAAGAGGAGAGTTTCAAAGTTATTGCTTTTTACTTTCTGATAAATTTGGGAAAGTTGCAAAAGAGCGTATAAAAATAATGGTTGAAACTAATGATGGTTTTAAAATTTCTCAAAAAGATTTGGAGATACGTGGACCTGGTGAAATATTAGGGATAAAACAATCAGGCATTGCAGAATTTAAAATTGCAAACATTATTAAAAATAATGATATATTAATAAAAACACAAGATGAGATAAAAAATATACTTATGGTATATAAGAGTGGAGAAAACCTCGAGATGATTGAATTTGTAAATAATAAATCAAAAGAAATATTATGTGGTTACAAACTTAATTAATTGTGGTATTATATGATATAGAGGTGGTGCAATGAGAGTAATTAGTGGCAAAGCAGGTGGTATTAAACTTGATTCATTAGAGGGAAATGAAACTAGACCTACCACGGATAGAGTTAAAGAATCACTTTTTAGTAGTATTCAGTTTGAAATAAGAAATAGTAAAGTATTAGATTTATTTTCTGGTTCAGGAGCTTTAGGAATAGAGGCATCATCAAGGGGAGCAAAAGAAGTTGTATTAATTGAGCAAAATAAAAAATGTGAGATTAGTATAATGAATAACATTAAAAAAACTAGATTGACTAATATTAAATTGTATATTAAAGATAGTTTTGATTTTTTAAGTCAAACAACAGAAAAATTTGATATAATTTTTCTTGATCCACCATATAAAAAGGAACTTGAAATTAAAGCTATTGAATATATTCTTAAATACAATATTCTTAAAGAAAATGGTTTAATTATTATTGAAAAAGATAAAAAAGATAAACTGAATTTTGACTTTGAAGGATTAGAGCTAATTAAAGAAAAAAAATATGGAAATACTGTAATAGTAATACTTAGGAGGAATATATGAAAGTAGCTGTTTATCCTGGAAGTTTTGATCCAATTACAAAAGGACATCTAGATATAGTAAATAGAGCTTCTAAAATTTTTGATAAAGTTATAGTAGCAATATTAATTAATAGAACTAAAGATCCAATGTTTGATATTGAAGAAAGAGTTACATTGGTTAAAGAATCTGTAAAGGAAAATCATAAAATAGAAGTTGATTCTTTTACAGGATTATTAACAGATTATATTGTAGAACATGATATTGATGTTATCGTAAAGGGTTTAAGAGCTGTTTCTGATTTTGAAAGTGAATTTCAAATGGCCACTATGAATAGAAAACTAAATTCAAAAGCAGAAACGTTTTTCTTAACAACGGATATGGAATATGCACATTTAAGTTCATCGTTAGTAAAAGAAGTGTTTAGACTTGGAGGAGATATAAAAGAGTTTGTTACAAATCCTGTTTTGATTGCTATGAATAAGAAAGGAAGTGTAGAAATTGAGTGATAATAAAGAGAAATTAGTTATATTAGATTTATTAGATGAAATTGAAGATATGTTAGAGAATGCTTCTGCTGTCCCTCTTACTGGTAAGATAATGATAAACAGAAATGAATTAATTGATATTATTAGTAAAATTTCTGCTAAAATTCCTGAAGAATATCAACGTGTAAAATACCTTTTTAAAAATAGAGAGGAAATTTTATCAAATGCTGAAAAGGAAGCTCAAGCAATTCTTGATAATGCAAAAAATAAAGAAGATATAATGTTTGAAGATATAAATATGAAAAAGAAAGAATTGAATATTAAATTTACTGCAGAGCATAATAAATTAGTTGATAATAGCGAAATTGTTTTAGTAGCAACTAGAAAAGCTGAAGAAATTATTGAAGACGCAAATAGCAAGGCTAGAGAAATGAGAAGTTCTTCTTTTGATTATTCTAGAGAAATGTTAATAAAAAGCAGAAATGATCTTGAATCAAAAATAACTATTCTTGACAGAAACATTTCTGAGATTGATAAAATGAAATAATTACTTAATAATTACTGGTTTTTTTAGATAATCTAAATTACCGGTTTTTTTATTTCTCATAAGTTGATAAATATTTGTTGCTTTAATATCTGTTTCAATCATCATTTTTGCTATATTATCTTGTGGTTTATAATTTTTTAAATTAGTAATGATTGGCAGAGTGCATGTTTCGTTTAATTCTTTAATTATTTTTTGACCTTTTTGATTAAAGCCTAAAACTCTTATATAGCGTGGGGAATGATAAATATCTTCTTTTTTTATATTAAGAAGAATTTTAAATAATATACGTTGTATTCTTGTATAAGTATAGCGTTTTGTTTTAATAGCTTGTATTAAATCCTCTAAAGTTTCAGTTTTTAGTGACATATTTTTAATTCTGTTTTCAAGTCCTTCTGTTACATCATGGATTTCTTTTAATTCTTTTAGACTCATTGATCTTATTTTATAAAATATTAAATTTTCAAAGTCATCTCTAAATATTAAGTCGTTTTTATTTTCAAATAATGAATCATATGTTGAATTAGGTATTGTGGATTCTATTGCATCCAAATTTAAATTATCTTTAATACTTTTTCTAATTGCTGTTGCAGAAGAAATATTACCTGTAAGTTTTTTTTCATAATAGTCATTTGAAGTTCTTATTATAGTTTCTAATTTAATTTTACTAGAAGTGCTAAAAATAGCTTTAGAATATTCAATGCCAAGAATATTATTGGGTTTAGAATCTATAGATATATCGTTACCTAAATAATCTCTTAAAGCTTTTTCTCTTGCATTAGGAAAACTAATTCCATTATTTAAATGTTTTTTAAGTTTTATTTTAAAGTCTTTTGGTTCTTTAGAATAGATTTCGCCAATTGTTAAAAAAGGTTCAATACTACCATTTTCACTACCAAATGTAATTATATCAATTTTATTTAGAGCGTTAAATAATTCAACAGAACCTTTGGCAAAGAACTCTGCGCTATTCATAGAATATATTGTTGGCAATTCGATTACTAAATCAACGCCATTTTCTATAGCATTTTTTGCTCTAGTCCATTTATCCATTATAGCAGGCGTACCTCTTTGTAAAAAGTGTCCACTCATTATGCAAATTGTAGCATCTGAATTTGTACTTTGTAATGATTGTTCTAAATGATAAAGATGTCCATTGTGAAATGGGTTGTATTCTGTAATAATTCCTAGTGTTTTCAAAATATACCTCCTAAATTATAAATATTTTATCATAAATATGATATTAATGCTAAAATAGTAGTATAAATATGATAATATGTGATATAGGAAGGTGTGATTTTATGGTGAAAAAAGGTGTAATGATAATAGTAGTTATGATTATATTATGTTTAAGTGTGTCTTTTGCAAGTAATGATGCGATTGCTATATATATTAATAATTCAAAGATTGAATTTGCTGATGTTTTACCATTTATAGATGAAAATAATAGAACACTTATACCAGTAAGATTTATTAGTGAAAGTTTAGATGCATCAGTTAAATGGATTTCGGATACTAGAACTGTAAAAATTTTAAAAAATGATACAATAATTGAATTAGAAATTGATTCAAATATTGCAAAAGTAAATGGCAAATCAATTATTATGGATACAAAAGCTGTAATTATTAATAATCGTACTATTGTACCATTAAGGTTTATTTCTGAAGTTTTAGATTTTGACATTAATTATAAATTTGATTATGATGATAGAGATGATAACATAAAACGCCATATTGTTGATATTTATAATTTAGAACTTAAATTGGCTACAGAATTAAGAAATATGAATAATCAAGATATTGATGTTAGTGAATATAATTTAAAAATTAGCGATATGAATAATTTAAATGAAAAAATGATAGATGA
>JAYEHA010000434.1:0-1538 GCA_034659335.1 Bacillota bacterium | reverse complement strand
ATGTTGAAAGGGAATGTCAAGCTATTTTGCACACGAACCCTTGTAAAACGCGCATTTTATAGATGCAGGGTTATAAAACCTATGTATAAAAATGCGGGAGATTAGGTGGTATAGTTTATATAAAAATATTAGTTGTTTTGGAGGTGTTGAATGAAAGATGTAGATGTGGTAAATAGTGGTATTGTTACAAATAGTGGTCAAGAATCTTATTTTGATGGTGGATTACTTCAGTTTATTGGATGGTCAATTTTAGGAGCACTTATTTCTGGAATTACTTTGGGAATTGCTTTTCCTTGGGCAATATGTATGATGTATAAATGGAAGATTAATCATACAGTTGTAGAAGGTAGACGTTTAAAATTTAATGGTAAAGGTGTAGGTTTATTTGGTAATTGGATAAAATGGTGGTTTTTTACTATAATTACTTTAGGAATTTATGGATTTTGGTTAGGAATTGCACTTGAAAAATGGAAAGTTAAAAATACAACTTTTGAAAATTAAAAAAATAAAAACTCTATAAAAATATATTTATAGAGTTTTTTTATACTCTTTTTTTATACTCTTTTTTTAAAATTGAGTAAATATAATAATCTTTATATATGCCATTTGATTTATATCCCTCTCTAATAGTGCCTTCTCTTAGCATTCCTAAACTTTCATAAATATGAATTCCAGGTTTGTTATAAGTGAAAACGTCTAACCAAAATCGATTAATAGAAAGGTTATTAAAAACATGCTTCATTAGTCCAATAATAGTTTCTGTTCCATAGCCTTTATTTTTTGGATTAATAGCAAATCTTCTAAATTCAAAGATATTAGAAATTTTATCGTATTTTGAAATGAAAAAGCCTATTTTTTGATTATTGTCTTTTGTTTCAATTATTGAAAGAAATAAATCGTCTGATTCAATTTCGTGCAAATGATCTTCAAAAGTACCTTGAAAAATAAAATTCTTATTTTCTTCATTTCTTTCAGTTTGCATAATCCAATTAATATCGTCTTTTGATGCATATCTTATGTTTAAACGTTTTGTTGAATAAAATAATTTCATTTTTAACCTCCTATACTGATATTGTAAAGTATATCATTTAAAATTTTATTATACAATTAATATTCAAAATGATATACTTTGTGTGTATCCTGCATTCCCGAAACTCATAACGATGATAAAGGAGGCTTTATGGCTGCTATTGTATATCAAACAGACAAAAGATCAGGTATTACTTATGCTTACAGATCAGTTTCTCACTGGGATAAAGAAAAACAACAATCTCGCTCTAAAAGAACACTTATTGGTAGAGTTGATCCTGATACAGGTGAAATAAAACCTACTCGTAAAAGAAAAAATAAGAAAACCACTGAAATTAATATTGCAAAATCAAATAAAACTACTGCAAAACATTCTTTTTACGGAGCGACTCTTCTTTTTGATAAAATTGCTCAAAAAATAGGATTAATTGACGATCTTAAAAATTGTTTTCCTGAAACATATAATCAAATATTATCTGTTGCATATTATTTGATTTTAGAAGATAGAA
>JAYEHA010000433.1:0-1544 GCA_034659335.1 Bacillota bacterium | reverse complement strand
ATAAACAATAGGTTTATCTAAATCTTGATCTTTATTAATTAAACTATTATTATACTCCATTCTACCACCTTCTATTATTTGTAAAAATATTCACCTTCTATTATTTTATACAAATCATCTTTTTTTGATTTGAACGGGCTATTATTAAAAAATAAACATTCTTCAATATTGTTAAGACCTTCTAATGTATTTTTCGCTGCAATTATACTATATAAACTCGGTTTCACCGTTTTAAATGATTCCTTATGAGCAGGTGGAAATTGGACATATACATCAATCTGATATATAACATCTGCTATAGTATTTGGAAACCTATCACTTTTCACTCTATTTAAAACAACGTTAGCAATTGCTAATTTCATCTCCATCGAACTATCTGAACTTTCTACTTGTACTATCTTTGAAAGTAATTCTAAATCTTCATCATTATAATTGGGAATATAAATATTTTTTTCATCCACTATTATATCATTTTTATATAGATTCACAGTATAAGTTTCTTGAATAAAATTAATATCGCAACCTAAATAATCAGAAACAATTTTAAGTGGTATATATGTTCTTCCATTTCTAATAAATGGAATCGCATCAATATTAATCTCTTCAGAATTAACTAAAACAATATTGCTATCTACAATAAGCTTAATTTCATTTGTCTTTGTTTTTATTGTTACAGTTCTTGTAAGTTCATCCCAAAAAATTTCTTCATTAAGTGCATTAACCAAACTTCTAGCTACAATATAAGTAGTATTATCTATTAATATATTTTTTTCATCACTAACAATATAATTATCATTTAATTTTACTGATACATTCACTTCTACCGCAAATACAAAATTAAAAGAAAGAATTAATATTACTGCTACTATTAAAGTTATCATTATTTTTTTCATAATATCATCCTACTTTCTAAAAATTTTGCAACACCATCTTCTATATTTGAACCAATTACTTCATCAGCTAATTCTATTAAATTTTTATGAGCATTTTTTACTGCATATGAATTGTCACACTCTTCAAACATTGAAAGATCATTTAAATGATCACCAAAACAAGTAACATTTTCAATGTTTAAATGTTTTTTTAAAAATTTCACTCCATTTTTTTTAGTTGCATTAATACTATTTATTTCAAGCCAATAATAATGTGAATATACATCTAAAAAAAGATGATATTGTACGACAGGATATTTTTCTTTTAACATTTCATATAAATCAGTAAGCTCATTTTTCTCACCAATCAAAAAAATTGTTATTACTTTTTTATTTTCAATATTATATTTTTTAACTTTTTCAAATCGTTTATCATTAGCTTTCATTCTTGAATCATAATAATCCCTTTCGCCATAATTAAATAAAGCAGAATAATATAATTTATTTTGATTATTAACTTCTAAATGTACAAAAGGATTAAAATTCAACGTCACTATTTCATCTATTAAATTCTTAGATATATCATTTTGCATATAATTTGAAACTAAATTTTTATTACTAACCGGATCATAAATAAAACCTCCATTATTTAAAATAATTGGTAATTTTAAA
>JAYEHA010000432.1:0-1548 GCA_034659335.1 Bacillota bacterium | reverse complement strand
TTAACTATAGTTAATAATAAAAACAAACTTTCTGATAATAAAAAAATAATAGTGAAATTTATTTTTGTTATAGATGCAGTAATAATAAAAAGTGTAAAAAGTATGCTAAATAAAAATGATTTAAGAAAATAATCTATATTCTCATTTTTTATAATCATAGAAACGACAAATGCAGCTGTATAAGCAATTAAAAGTATATTCATAACACTCCTTTAAATTTTTAAGATATAATATAATATTTAACAAATAAAATAATTACTATGTTATTTTATATCATATGGAGCATATTTTAAAGGAAATTATTTGATTTTCAAAAACAATTTGCAATCCACGTGCTTTAAGCATTGTTTCTTTTTTTTGTTTGCAGAAAGTTTTATGAATGCTATAATAAGATTATATAATAAAAATAGATTAGAAATGAGGGAATATGGAATTAAGATATTTAGAGGATGTTAGTATAAAAAAAGCGATTATTCATGTACTAGATAAAGGTGGAGATGAACCAGTATTAAATGACGAACTATTAGATATTGGGGATGCTTTTTTAAATGAATTTATAACAAAGCATGTAATTAAGTCACTAAGTAATGATAGTGCGGAAAATATAGTATTTAATAAGGATGAATTTATTATACAATATTTAAACAAATTACAAGATAATGAGAGTTTTATAGAATACTCAAAAAAAATAGCTAGAAAATTATTTGGGTTAATAAAATCAGATGAAGCGATTCCATCGTCTGACTTAATAATATGTGAGTTATCAAATAATGGAAAAAGATTTTATGGCATTTTAAAACTTGATTATCAATTGTCATATACTCATGAAATTGATTATATAGATGATAAATTTCAAGTATCATTGAAACCATACACAATTGGTCTTCCAGCGTCATCTCAGCAACTGAAAAAATGTGTGTTTATTTCTGAGAGTAACGATGATTATTCAGGTTTACTTCTTAATGTTGATAAAAAATCTGATAATGAATTTAAACGAAATTACTTTGTAACAGAATTTATAAAGGCTAAACGAGAAATTGATAATACTCAAAAGACTAAAATTATAAAAAAAGAAGTTGAAAATTGGACTAGAAAGAATCTGAAAGAAGATATTGATAAAGCATCTGATCTTAGAGAAAAACTTAATGAATGTCTTATTGAAGATGATGATATTTCAATTGAAGAGATAACTAAAGAGTTCTTAACTGTTGAACAAAACGAAGATATGAGAAATCATATTGAAAAAAAAGGAATTAATTTTGAAACTCCTATTAATGTAGATAAAAAATGGGTAGAAAAGAAAATGAAGAGTAAATCTATAAAAACCGATACTGGAGTTACAATAAAAGGTGATCTTGAAATTTTTAAAGATAATGCTGTTTTTGAAATGAAAAGAAATGGTGATGGAACGGTAGACTATATAATAAAGAATGTAAGAAATATTTTAGAAAGATAGAATATAAAAAAGCAGCTCCAAAAAGTAAAAAAATTTCGCAATAAAAGATACTTAACTATCAACAAAAACTCCTAAATGTGATAAAATAAAAG
>JAYEHA010000431.1:0-8314 GCA_034659335.1 Bacillota bacterium | reverse complement strand
ATATAAGTAAAATATAAGTGAGGTGGATAGGTTTGAAAAATCTAAGATTTACTGAGTATGCCTTTAAGGGAATAGAAGAATTAAAAACCCTTAAAAATAAAGATTATATGGAAGAGATTTAAGGGGTTATTATAAGATTTATTTTGCCAATCAATCTTGGCGAATTATATTTAGAGAAACAGACCAAAATTTTGAATTAGTTGAAATCACTCTTGTCGGACCAAGAGATAGTGTTTATAAAATAGCAGATAAGATAATTAATGGTGAATAGTTAAAGATAGGAAATAACTTCAAAGGATTATCTATTAATATTTCAGCATTTTTAATTATGAATGTAAATGTAAATGGAAAATTAGATAAAATTAATAGAATAAAAAATAGCAAGCTAAAAACACTTGCTAGTATGGGTTTATGATTAAAACATAACTTAAAATTTGGTTTTTAAACGAGCTATATACTAATCTTAAAGTGATTTATTGGAATTTGCTTAGTTAGTGAAAATATTTTGACAGTTTCAGATAAAGATTTTATTTTTCCTTCTGACTGCTATTTTGTAAGTTCTCGTAATGCATCAGCATATATCTTTGTAGCAAGCATTAAATCTTCTATATATATATATTCGTTTGATTGATGTTCTGTTCCTTCTCTACCAGGGAAAAGAGGACCAAAAGCAACAGCGTTTTTCATACTTCTTGCATATGTTCCGCCGCCGATTGTAAGAGGTTCTGAATTGTCTTTTGTATGTCTCTTATAAACCGTCATAAGAGTTTCTATTAATTTATGATTTTTTTCAAAATAAATTGGATTCATATGTTCAATCTTTTCAATTTTTATTTTATTATCAAAATTATAAATTGAAGTACTTAAAATATTATCTATACCATTATAAACATCTGCTTCATTAAAAGTTATAGGATATCTAATATTAATGCCAAGTTGTACTGAGGTTTCATCTAACTTTATTGTACCAACATTAAAAGTTAGTTTTCCAGAAATTTCATCTTCAAGTTGACATCCGATAGTTTCTCCATTAATTTCAGTACTAATATGATTTGAAAAAAATCTAATAAAACTTGATGTATCACTAATTTGCAAGTCAATTAAAGCTAAAAAATTTATTAAATATGAAATAGCATTTTTACCTTTTTCGGGTGTTGCACCATGTGCTAATATTCCATATGATTTTAAGGTTACATAATTATCATGTTGTTCATACTCAATATTAATATTATTTTCACTATTGTATGCATCCAATATGTGTTTAAAAGGTTTATTTTCTATTAATTTTGCTTCAGCATAGTCTGGAACCATATTTGGTCTATTACCACCATCAATGCTTATTATTTCTATTCCAGCATCATTTATTTTTTCTTTGAAAATTTTGTTTATATTAAAAACTAATATTCCTTTTTCACCATGAATAACAGGAAAATCTGCATCAGGTGTAAAGGATAAATCAGGAATTTCTTCGTGTTTTAAATAATAATTGATGCTTTTCCAATGTGTTTCTTCATTTAAACCGAATATAATTCTTATTTTTTTATTAATATTTTCATTGCTGTCTAATAGTGCTTTCATTGCATAAATTGCTGCAATAGCTGGGCCTTTATCATCTATTGCTCCACGCCCGAAGATTTTACCGTCGCTAATAGTAGCTGAATATGGAGGAAATTTCCAAGTTGATAAATCACCTTCTGGAACTACATCTAAATGGACTAGAATCCCAATAGTTTCATTTCCACTACCTATTTCAGCAAAACCTGCATAATTATTAACATTTTTTGTTTTAAATCCTAAATTTTGACATAAATTTAAAATATTTTTAAGAGCATTGTTTACACCTTCACCAAAAGGCATTCCTTCTTTTTCATTTTCTTCAATGCTTTTGATCTTTATTATTTCTTGAGTACTTTTGATTATTTCATTTTCATAATTATCAATTATTTTATTTAAATTCATAAATATCACCTCGTAAATTAGTATATCATAAATCCGATTGTTAAATAAATAATTAATAAATATTCATAATAGAAATTATGATATACTAAAATTGCAGTTGGTAAAATATATCAAGGGCGTATAAGAAAAGGATAAAGTTGGTAAAATATATCAAAATAAAACGTTTGCAAGTGAAAAAAGCAAGTAAAATACACTTTTAAAAGTTTGGCACAATAATTGCAAATATTAAAAATGTGGGAGGAAATATGGGGAGCAAATTCATTTATGGGGTGCATGAAAATCCAATAATAGCTGCAGTAAAAAAAGATTCAAATATGCAAGAAGTAATTAGTAGTCAATGTAATGTAATATTTCTACTTTATGGAAACATTTCTAATATTAAAGATATTGTAAATGAATTACATAAAGATAAGAAAATAGTTTATATTCATGTAGATTTAATTGACGGTATTTCGAATGATATATATGGACTAGAGTATATTGTTAAAAAAGTTAAACCGGATGGAATTATTACTACTAAAGGAAGTTTAATTACAGCTGCAAAAAAAATGGGTATTTTCACAATTCAAAGACTCTTTATTCTTGATTCATTAAGCTATGATAGATCTATAAGATCAGCAAAGAAATACGAACCTGATGCTATAGAGATTTTACCAGGTATTATTCATAAAGTTACTAGAAAAATAAGTATGGAATTAAGAATGCCAATAATAGCTGGGGGTTTGATCAAAGATAAAGAAGATGTTATTGAAGCCATAAAGGCTGGAGCAACTGCCGTTTCTTCTACAAATAGTAAAGTTTGGGAATTATAACAGGAGGGGAAGTCTATGAAACATTTTGGTATAATTTTAGGAACTGCCATAGCAGGAATGTTTGTTATGAGCGTTTGGGGAGAGTTCGCTGGAGCGTATGGTATTGCTGGTGGATGGTTCGCAGGATTTGCAATTATTAGTATTATGTGGTTTGTTAATCATTTCATTGGTATTATTAACAATGACGGTGCTTGGGTAGATATGGCATTAGGAATAGGTGTTGCTGGAACTAGTAGAGGTATCTTTGAAAATGGAATGCAAGCAGGAATAGATTCATTACCAACACTTGGGTTAGTAATTTTAGGTGGATTAGCAGGTGGCTATTGCGCGTATAAATTAGAGCAATTAAAAGCGGAAGCTAAATAGGAGGATTGAATATGACTTTACAACACGCAATAACAACATTTGCAGGCGGATTTATTTTTCCATTCTTAATTAGATTAGCATGGGGAAAAATGGTTGATGAAACAGGAGCGATTGGTGGTTGGTTAGCAGCAGGATTTATTGTTGGAACTACTTGGACTTTAACACATGGTGTTGGACTTATTTATCAGACTGGTGCAGCTTGGATAGATATGGCTTGGGCTGCTGGATTGGGATTATTCTTTGCTTCAGTATTATCTGGGGATGATTTTAAAAATGGTTTAGTAAATATTATGTATTCAGTAGTAGGTGGAGTATTAGGCGGATTTATATTATCTTGTCTGTAAAAATAGAATGGTTAATTAATAAATAAATAAATGTTTAATTATAATAAGGGGGATAAAATGGAAAAGAAATATATAATGGCATTAGATCAAGGGACTACAAGCTCAAGAGCAATATTATTTAATCATGCAGGTGAAATTGTTAAAACAACTCAAAAAGAATTTACTCAAATATATCCTGAAGCAGGATGGGTTGAGCATGATGCTATGGAAATATGGGGAACTCAATCTGGTGTTGCTCGTGAATTATTAGAAACTGCTGGAGTAAGTCCTGAAGAAATTGCTGCAATTGGTATTACTAATCAAAGAGAAACTACAGTTGTATGGGATAAAAACACTGGGAAACCAGTTTATAATGCAATTGTTTGGCAATGTAGAAGAACTGCTGATATATGTGATAAATTAAAAGAAGATGGATATGAAGATTATGTTAGAAAAAATACTGGTTTAGTAGTTGATGCATATTTTTCTGGAACAAAAATTAAATGGATCTTAGATAATGTTGAAGGTGCAAGAGAAAAAGCTGAAAACGGAGAATTATTATTTGGTAATATTGATACTTGGTTAATTTGGAATTTAACACGTGGAGAAAAACATGTTACAGATTATACTAATGCATCAAGAACAATGATTTACAATATTAAAGACTTAAAATGGGATGATAAAATGTTAGAAGCTTTAAACATTCCTAAATCTATGTTACCAGAAGTTAAACCTTCAAGTGAAATTTATGGATATACAGATGAAAAAACATTTGGTGGAGCTATGATTCCTATTGCGGGTATTGCTGGAGATCAACAAGCTGCTTTATTTGGACAAACTTGTTTTGAACCTGGTATGGCAAAAAATACGTATGGTACAGGTTGTTTTATGCTGATGAATACTGGTGAAAAAATGGTTGAATCTAAAAACGGATTATTAACAACTATAGCTTGGGGACTTGATGGAAAAGTTGAATATGCTTTAGAAGGTTCAATATTTATAGCAGGTGCTGCTGTTCAATGGTTAAGAGATGAAATGAAGATGGTTACAGATGCTGCAGATACAGAGTATTTTGCTAGCAAAGTTAAAGATACAAATGGTGTGTATTTAGTGCCTGCATTTGCTGGTCTTGGAGCTCCTTATTGGGATATGTATGCAAGAGGAACTATGGTAGGATTAACTAGAGGTGCTAATAAAAATCATGTAATAAGAGCAACTTTAGAGTCTATGGCATATCAAACAAGAGATGTACTTGAAGCTATGCAAGATGATTCAGGTATTGAACTTGAAACTTTAAAAGTTGATGGTGGAGCAGTTGCAAATAATTTCTTAATGCAATTTCAATCTGATTTACTTGGTGTTCCTGTAGATAGACCTCAAATTACTGAAACAACTGCATTAGGTGCAGCTTATTTAGCTGGATTAGCAGTAGGATTTTGGGATTCTAAAGAAAGCATTAGTGATAAGTGGATGATGGATAAGCAATTTGTTGCAGATATGACTGATGAAGCTAGAGATGAAAAATATGACGGCTGGAAAAAAGCTGTAGAATGTTCTAAAGGTTGGGCGAAGTAAATAATGTGAAAGGTTATCTAGGGAAATGCTTGACAGCGTTTTCCTAGATGATATAATTAATTAAAGTATTTAATAAAAGTTAATAATTTGTGAGAATAGAGAGCTACTAAATTAGTCTATGGAATGATAGACTTAGTTTTATGTAGCTCTTTTTTATATATAAAAGGTATTAAATAAATGAGTTAAATTTAAATGGAGGAAATTATGTATGATATAGCAATTGTTGGAGCAGGTGTGATTGGGTGTAGTATAGCTAGAGAGTTATCGAGATATGAATTAAATACGGTTATTTTAGAAAAGAATAATGATGTCGCTACAGGGACTACAAAAGCTAATAGTGCAATCGTTCACGCTGGATATGATGCCCCTGCCGATTCGTTAAAAGGTAAATTTAATGTAAGAGGAAATGAAATGTATTCTAAAGTATGTGATGAATTAAATGTACCTTTTAAGAGAATTGGATCGTATGTTATTGCTGTTGATAATGATGAAATGGAGACAATTAAAGAGTTATACGAGAATGGTATTAAATTGGGAATTAAGGATATGAAAATTATAGATGGAGATGAAGTAAGAAGAAATGAACCAAACTTAAATGATGAGATAATAGGTGCTTTATATGCACCGTCAGCTGGAATTGTAGAAACTTGGGAATTAGCAATTGCTTATGCTGAAAATGCAATAGATAATGGGGCAGAATTAAAACTTAATTTTTCTGTTAATAATATAAAAAAAGAAAATGATATTTTTATGATAAGTGATGGTAAAGAAACTGTTAAAGCAAAAATAATTATTAATGCCGCTGGTGTTTATGCAGATAGTATTTATAATTTAATAGCAGATTCACATTTTTCGATTCACCCAAGAAAAGGTCAATATTACTTATTAGATAAAACAGCTAAAGATTTAGTTAATCATGTAATTTTTCAATGTCCTACAAATTTAGGAAAAGGTGTATTAGTTACTCCTACTGTTGATGAAAACATTTTATTAGGACCTACATCTGAAAATTTGGATATTGATAGTAAAGAAGATCTTGATACAACTTTTAAAGGGTTAAGTTTTATTCGTGAAAAGGTTTTAAAAACTACTTCAAAGGTAATGTATAAAGATGTTATTACTTCTTTTGCTGGTTTAAGAGCAGAGCCGAGTACTGGAGATTTTATAATAGAGGAATCTGATCAAGTTCAAAAATTTATTAATGTTGCCGGAATAAAATCTCCTGGTTTATCTTCTGCGCCAGCTATTGCTGAGTATGTTGTAGAATTAGTTGGAAATTCACTTGGAAAAATTGAAAAAAATATGTCTTTTAATCCAATTCGCAAAAAAAGAATTAAGTTTAATGAATTAAGTGATATTGAAAAAAACGAATTGATTAAAGAAAATCCGCAGTACGGAAATGTTGTATGTAGGTGCGAATCAATAACTGAAGCAGAAATTGTAGATGCAATTCATAGAAATGCTGGTGGACATACTGTAAATGCTATTAAAAGAAGATGTAGACCGGGTGCTGGAAGATGTCAAGGTGGATTTTGTGGACCTAAGGTTTTAGAAATATTATCTAGAGAATTAAATATTGATTTAGAAGAAGTAGTTTTAGAAAATATTGGTTCTGAAATATTAACTGGAAGAACCAAGGAAGAAATTTAGGGGGATAAATAATGTATGATATAGTAGTTATTGGTGGTGGACCTGCAGGTTTAGCTGCTGCTATTGAAGCAAATAAAAATGGAATAAAGAAAATTCTTATTTTAGAAAGAGATAGAGAGTTGGGTGGAATTTTACAACAATGTATTCATAATGGATTTGGATTACATATTTTTAAAGAAGAATTAACTGGCCCTGAATATGCTGAAAGATTTATAAATGAATTAGAAGAATTAGAAATAGAATATAAATTAAATTCAATGGTTATAGATATTACCGATGATAAAACAATTACTTATATCAACCCTGTTGATGGACTTGTTAAGATAGATGCTAAAGCAATAATTTTATCTATGGGTTGTAGAGAAAGAACAAGAGGAGCAATTAGTATACCAGGTAGCAGACCAGCGGGTATATTATCAGCTGGAACAGCTCAAAGATATATGAATATGGAAGGCTATATGGTGGGCAAAAAAATAGTAATAGTTGGTTCAGGAGATATCGGATTAATTATGGCAAGAAGGATGACTTTAGAAGGCGCTGAAGTAAAAGCAGTTATAGAATTAATGCCTTTTTCTGGTGGGTTAAATAGAAATATTGTTCAATGTTTAGATGATTTTGATATTCCATTAATGCTAGGTCATACAATTACTGAAATTAGGAATGGTAATCGTGTTGAAGGTGTGTCTGTATCAAAGGTAGATGAAAATTTAAAAATTATTGAAGGGACAAATTTTGATATTGAATGTGACACAATTCTGTTTTCTGTAGGGTTAATACCTGAAAACGAATTATCTTTAAAAGCAGGAGTAACTTTAAGTGGTGTTACAAATGGAGCGATTGTAAACGAAAGTATGGAAACTGAAGTATCAGGAATATTTGCATGTGGAAATGTTTTGCATGTGCATGATTTAGTTGATTATGTTACTGAGGAAAGTAGAAAAGCAGGTAAGTTTGCTTCGGAGTATGTAAAAAATGATGAAAAAGAAATGAAGAGTAAGATAATAGATATTAAGCCTTTAAATGGGATTTCATATATTGTGCCTCAAAAGTTAAGAAAAGATCATTTAGATGAAGAAGTTTCATTATATATGAGAGTGAGAAATGTTTATAATAATGTAAAATTTGTTATTAAAGGTAATGGGAAAATACTAAAAGAAATTAAAAAAAGTCATTTAGCACCTGGAGAAATGGAACAAGTGACTATAAAAACGGAGCTATTTAAAAATGATGACATTACAGATTTAACAATTGAAATTGTGGAGGTGTGTAAATAATGAGAAAAGAAAAGTTAACTTGCATAGTTTGCCCTTTAGGATGTCATCTTGAAGTTACTGAGACAGATGGAGTTTTTAAAGTTAATGGGAATAAATGCTCGCGTGGTGAAAAATATGCTATTGTAGAAATGACAAATCCTACGCGTGTCGTTCCAACTACGGTAGTAATAAATGGTGCAAAATTAACAAGACTTCCTGTTAAAACATCGATGCCGATTCCTAAAAAGGATATTTTTAAGGTGATGAATATAATTAATAAAGTAGAAGTGGATGCACCAATTAAAATGGGTGATGTGGTAATTGAAAATATTTTAAATTTAGGTATAAATATTGTTGCAACAAGGAGTATTAAAAG
>JAYEHA010000430.1:0-1563 GCA_034659335.1 Bacillota bacterium | reverse complement strand
TTTTTAGTCTTTCATCAAATGTTTTTTATGGAAAGAATAATAAAATTGATCATATAAATGGAGCAGGGTTTACATCAAATAGTGAACCTAAAATAATAATAGATAATCCGCCACCAATTCCGATAACGAATGGTGGGAATATAGATTCAGTAAAGTCATATTTTGGAGATACTGCAACATTAAATAATTTTATTGATGCTTTCGCAAACAAAAATGGAACAACAAGAGAAGCTTTAGTATCAAATATTACATTCACAGTTGACGGTGAAACAAAAAAATACCCAACTGCTGAAATATTACCAATAAAGGTAAATGGAAAATATCAAAATAAAGTACCGTGGCTTATTGTCTATGAACCTGTCATAATTTCATATCTTAAAGATAGAACTACAATCTTAGCATTTACAGCAACTGAATATGCTTTAGCTCAGAAACTAGGATATTTTAATTTTAAATATGGTAGTACAGGTCAGTATATTGCAGGTATGACTCATTCTGATTTGCCAAATTCAATTATTCTAGAAGAAAGTTGGTTTGGTTATCCTGTAACCTCTGCACTAGCTGATGGAGTCCGCTGGAGTGAAGATAGGATTATATCGGGTGGTGGCTGGGGAATGAGGATGTTGAAAGCTAATGCTGTAAATGTAGTCGATAACGATACCACTTATGATTATGAATATAGAGTAGATACCGATGTAATAACTTCGGTAAGAATTTATGCAAGTGGAGATGTTACTCCTGATAATAGACATAAAAGCGAATCTGCTTATAAAAACCCTATTAAAAATACAGCAACTATTACTATGACTGCTAATGGTTATTCTAAAAGTACAGAAGTTGTTATACCAAGTGGTGGTTCTGAACTAGTTTGGATAAAATGGCATACACCATCAACATCGCAAGATGTAGCAATTGATGTAAAAGTAACAGGAAATTCATCCGCTAAAATAGAAGGAACAAGTAGAAGTGCTATTATAACAGGAAAGGTTGTCGATCTTAATCTTAATCCACCACCTAATCCTACGGCTAATGATAAAAATAATAATTTCTTGATTCCGAGTATTCCTGTAAAGGTAGATAAAACTACAGCGAATTGGGGGACATACAGTTGTAGATGGATAGCGAATTGGGTATGGTATCCTAAATGGGAGTGGGAAAGCAAGTGGGTAAAGAAAAGATATACGTATTATCATAGAAATGGATGTAAAGATACTGATGGTGATGGAATAAATGATTATTGTCCTGGGCATCGAAGATCTAGGTGGGTAGATCGAGGTAAGTGGGTTGACAATGGACGTTTTGTAGATGAAGGTAATTGGGATTATGACTATACCAATTATAATGCAATGCTTTCAGCAACTATAAATCTATATCCCGATGGTAAAGCACCAACTGCAAGTGGCAATACAATGAAATCTGGTTATGGTGTCGATGTTAATATTTCAACAAATATATATTCCGATGCACCAAGTAATCATATTACTTATGCTCAAAATGTAATCTCTTATTTTCCTGAATTTAATTATCAAAACTATTGGAGATTATTAGATAGAACTAGTTCTG
>JAYEHA010000429.1:0-1567 GCA_034659335.1 Bacillota bacterium | reverse complement strand
ATAGCAATGTTTCCGAACTTCGGTAATAAAGCTAATAAGGGTGCATTACCGAACTTCGGTTATCATGACGATTTGGAGAGATTACCGACATAAGAGAGAAAGTGGAGTGTCGGAAATACGGGAGTTATGGGAAATATATATCTAGAGAAATATGAAAGTGAGAAATGTTATGAATATTAAAATTAGAGAAGAAAATGAAAATGATTACTTAGTTATATACAATCTAGTAAAAGATGCATTTGAGTTTGCGGAGCATTCGGATGGTTACGAACAGAATCTTGTAGATAAGATTAGATTGTCTGAGGAATATATACCTGAATTGTCATTAGTAGCCGTTGTTGATGATAAAATTGTAGGTCATATTATGTTTACGAAAACATTGCCGTACTCAAATGGTTTAATTGCAATGGCCCCATTATCCGTCTCACCTCAACATCAGAAAATGGGTATAGGAAAAAAACTTATTGAAGCAGCTCATATAATAGCAAAAAAATTAAAATACAAGGGTGTAATTGTTCTTGGTAGTGAAAAATATTATCCGAAATTCGGATATGTAGAAGCAAGTAAATTTAATATCTATCCTCCGTTTGATGTTCCGAGTGAAAACTTTATGGCATTGGAGATAGAAGTAAATAGCATGAAGGATTATAGCGGGAAATTCAAATATTCAAAATGCTTTGGAGAATAAAATTTCAAATACGATATATACTTCCCATAACATGCTTATTCCCGATATTCTGTTTAATTTATAAATGAAATTTATAATTTCTGAAGTTAGATGTCTAATTGTTTGGCATATAATTGTGGCACATCGGGAACAACGGAAACGTTAGAATGAAAAGAATCATATGAGGAGTGTGAAATAATGTTCATCGATTTTTTACCATCAATATATTTGGCGTCAGTAATTATAGTCGTAGTTGGAGCTATATTATTAGTAAAGAGATTTGTTAAATCAAAGAAATGATATTTGTTTTGTTTATTTTATAAATTTGAGTTTAGGTAATGAAATATGATTATCATCATCTAACACGATTATTCCCTAAATGCAATTTAAGTTATATTGGAGATTTATGTGTTTGAAGTTGGTTGAGTAATTGTTTTTTTATTTGATTAATGCACATCGGGAACAACGGAAACGTTATATGTCATTGTATTGCTAGTATGTATTATTAAACAGGTTTGAGTAGAAAGATCAATGGGAGGTAAAATGTCATATATTATATCTTTGCAGGGTGGAATGGCTAGTGGAAAAACGATACTTGCAAAAGAACTAGAAAAAAATGTCCAGATGTATTAATAAGTTATGAAAACCCTTCTAAAGTAATTTCTGTGATTAAGGAGCGGAATCTTAATAAATTTGAACTGGACGACTACATAGAAATTCAAAGATTGTTTATCGAAAATGAGATAAAGTGTTATAAAGAATGTAGAAGTAAAGAGAAGGCTATTATAGACTTGGGACCTGAAGAAATTGAATTTTATACAATTAATTTTCCTAAATCAATTAATAAAGAATGGGATATTGAAACTGTATTACATGCAGAGTTAAATGAATTGAGAATGT
>JAYEHA010000428.1:0-8352 GCA_034659335.1 Bacillota bacterium | reverse complement strand
GAAAACATCAATACTAGTATTGATACTGTAATCGGAGATATATCTGAATTAGGAAATAACATTAAAAATATTGATCTTATTAAAGATAATGTAGTAACATCTTTAAATAAAATTTTAGGAATTACTGAAAATTTTGTATCAAACACTGAAGAAGTTTCAGCAACTACTGAAGAACAAACTGCTTCAACTCAAGGTTTAGGTCATACTATTGATGAATTAAATGAACTCATTAACAAACTTGAAAAATCATTAGATATTTTTCAAATATAAATAACACTTAAAAAGCAAATTATTTAATAATAATTTGCTTTTTTTATTAGAAATTTTTGAAAATAAACTTCTACCTTTATATCTTTTACTAATATATCGTATTTCTCCATCTATTATTGCTAATTTTAATCTGATTATTATTCCAGCAAAGTTTAAATCACAACCTTACACAATGTGTACTGAACTAATAAAATCTTTATACACTTGATTCTTTTATATTATTATCTTCATTATTTTCTATCATTTGGACAAATACTTTAGCCAACTCCGGATCAAATTGAGAACCCGAATTCTTTTGAATTTCAATAATTGCTTTTTCCGAACTCATTCCTTTTCGATATGATCGCTCACTTGTCATAGCATCGTAAGCATCAGCTAAAGTTATTATACGAGCCTTAAATGGTATTTCATTACGCAATATTTACCCATTGAGTATAATTTAAAACAATAAAAACCCTAAAAATGCGCTGTCTTTGAAACATTTTTAGAAATCACATAATCTCCACATTAAATAATTAAACAAACTACTTACCATTAGCTTTATCATCAAACTGCTTCAATTTATTAGCGATTCTTTACAATTTTTATAACAAAAAAAGATTAGCAAATTTTCTGCTAATCAAATATATTTATAATATAGGGATTATATTATTCTTTAAAATGATGACATGCTACAAAATGACCAGGTACTACTTCTTCAAGTTTAGGTTCTTTTTCTCTACAAATATCTGTTGCATAATTACATCTATCTGCAAATCTACAATTATTTTTCGGATTAATAGGTGATGTAATTTCACCTTTTAAAATTACTTTTTCAGCTTTATTATCAAGAGTTGGTCTTGGTATTGCAGATAAAAGTGCTTTTGTATAAGGATGAATTGGATTATTAAATAAATCATCTGAAGTTGCTTTTTCAACAAGTTTACCCAAATACATTACTGCTATATCATCTGAGAAATGATTAACTACTGATAAATCATGTGTAATAAAAATATAAGTAAGTTTTAATTTTTCCTGAAGCTCATTAAGCAAATTAAGTATCTGAGCTTGAATAGATACGTCAAGTGCTGAAACTGGTTCGTCACAAACAATAAACTTTGTATCAAGTGATAAAGCTCTAGCTATTCCAATTCTTTGTCTTCTTCCTCCATCAAGCTCATGAGGATAAGTATTTATAAGTCTTCTTGATAAACCAACAAGATCCATAAGTTCAATTACTCTTTCAAATCTTTTTTCTTTATCAACTATCAGCTTATTAAGTTTTATAGGCTCTTCAATAATTTCACTAACAGTCATACGTGGATCGAGTGATGAAAAAGGATCTTGAAATATTATTTGCATTTCTTTCCTTAAATTTCTCATTTCATTATTGCTAAGTTTTCTTATATCATTCCCTTTATAAAATATTTCACCTTCAGTTGCATTTAAAAGCCTTAAAATTACTCGTCCAGTAGTGGATTTTCCACAACCTGATTCTCCAACAAGGCCTAAAGTTTTTCCTTCTTCGATACTAAAATTTATATCATCCACTGCGTGTAATTTTCCTTTTGGAGTATCAAAATATTTTTTTAAGTTTTTCACTTCCAAAATTGTCTTTGACATTTCAATATCTCCTTTCTATTTTCCACCATTATTTAATTTAAAATCTTTATTTTCACTATATAAATGACATTCTACAAAATGAGTATCTGAAAAATAAACTTTTTCAGGCTTCTTAGTTTTACATATCTCCATTGCATAATCACAACGGTCACAAAATGTACATCCTTGTGGTAAATCATAAGGATCTGACATTAATCCTCTAATTGGTTTTAATTCCGCTTTTCTATCATCAATATTTGGTATTGAATTAAATAATCCTTCAGTATATGGATGTTTTGTATTTCTAAAAATATCTTCAAGTGTTCCTTGTTCAACAATTCTTCCAGCATACATAATTGCAACATCATCACATACTTCTACAACTACGCCTAAATCATGAGTAATCATAAGCATAGACATCTGAAATTTCTGTTTAAGTTCTCTCATAAGTTCAAGAACTTGTGCTTGTATAGTTACATCAAGTGCAGTAGTTGGTTCGTCTGCTATCAGTAATTTAGGACTACATGATAAAGCTATTGCAATAACAACACGTTGTTTCATGCCACCTGAAAATTGATATGGATATTCTCCCATTCTATTTCCGGGAATGCCAACCATTTCAAGCATTTCTTTAGCTTTATGATTAGCTTCTTTTTTAGAAACTCCTTGATGAATAAAAATTGCTTCCGCTATTTGATCTCCTACAGTAATTACAGGATTAAGTGCAGTCATTGGATCTTGAAAAATCATAGAAATGGTTTTTCCGCGAATGCTTTCCATTTCAGCTTCACTTGTTTTCATAATATCTATACCATCAATATTAATATCACCTTTTACTACTTCACCTGGTGGATCTGGTATTAGTTTTAAAATAGACAAAGCTGTTGTAGTTTTCCCAGCACCAGTTTCTCCTACTAAACCTAAAGTTTTTCCTTTTTCAATCTTTATATTCACACCATTAACTGCTTCTACAACACCATCTTCCGTTACATATCTGATTACTAAATCTTCAATATTTAAAATCTCATTACTCACAATCAATCACCCCTACTTCAATTTTGGATCAAGTGCATCTCTTAATCCATCACCAATTAAATTAAGTGATAAAACAGAAAATACAATTGCCAATCCAGGATATAGTACAATATACATTTGGTCTCTAATATACGCTCTTCCACCAGCTAACATACTCCCCCACTCAGGCGTTGGAGGTTGCACACCTAAACCTATGAAACTTAATGATGCTGTCGCCATAATTGCCGTAGCCACTTTTAAAGTTGCAAAAACAATTATTGGTGCCATTGAATTTGGCAAAACATGTCTTAAAATAATAGTATGATCTTTTGCTCCAATCGCTCTAGCAGCTTCAATATATTCTTGATCTTTAACACTTAAAATTGAAGCTCTTACAACTCTTGCAAATCCAGGAATATTTGCAATCCCTATAGCTATCATCAAATTCATAATACTCGCACCTAATGCTGCAACAATAGTAATTGCTAAAAGTATTGCTGGTATTGCTAAAATAACATCTAAAATTCTCATAATAACATTATCAATTTTGCCACCATAATAGCCGGCTATGGAACCTAAAAATCCACCAAAAGATAATGCAATACTAACCGAAATAATTCCTACAAATAATGAAATTCTTGTACCATACACAATTCTTATAAATATATCTCGTCCAAATTCATCCGTTCCAAACCAATGCTCCATATTCGGTGATTGTAATCTTTCTCGAACATTCATTTTTAGTGCGTCGTCTTGATAATCTCCAATAAGTGGTGCAAATAACGCAAGACATACAAATAATGCAATTAAAACCATACCAGCTATTGCTGCTTTATTTTTTCTAAAATGGCGCCATATATCAGCCCATTGACTTCGCTTTTTAATATCCATAATTTCTTTTATATCTTCTTTTTCTTGTTTTTGACTCATATAACACCTCCTAATTATAATTTGCTTTTATTCTTGGATCGATATAAGCATATAAAATATCAACTATAAGATTAACTACACTAAATGCTACTGCAAATACAATAACACATCCAAGAACCATAGGAGTATCTTTTCTTTGGATTGACTCAACCATTAGTCTTCCTATACCTGGCCATGAAAATACAGTTTCAGTCAAAACTGCTCCACCAAGTAAAATTCCAAATTCCAAACCAATCACAGTTACAGCTGGAATTAATGCATTTCTAAGCGCATGTTTTCTAATTACATTTTTTTTACTTACTCCTTTTGCTTTTGCTGTATTAATATAATCTTGTCTTACAACTTCAAGCATTGAAGATCTAGTAGTACGAGTTATACTTGCAGTTGATGCAACAGCTAACGTAAATGCAGGCAGTATCAAGCTTCTCATACCGTCCATTCCACTAGATGGAAACCATCCAAGTTTTAATGAAAATGCAATTATTAACATAAGACCTGTCCAAAATGATGGCATTGAAATACCTACAAGTGCTACTATCATTCCTACATTGTCAAATATTGAATACTGTTTGGTAGCAGAAACAACACCTATAGGAATTGAAATCAATATTGCTATAAAAATAGCTGCAAAAGTTAATTTAAATGTATTTGGAAAACGTTGAGAAATTTCTCCAGAAACTAATTTCCCTGTTGAATATGAAGTTCCCATATCACCCGTTAAAAGATCTTTCATATAATTTCCATATTGCACTATTGTTGGATCATTAAATCCCATTTCTTCACGGAGCTCTTTTATTGACTCTTCAGTTGCCCCATTTCCAAGTATCATTGCCGCTGCATCTCCAGGTGTTAAACTAATAATAAAATAAACCAAAAATGTAACACCAAGCATAACTGGAATAAGCATCAAGAATCTTTTTAAAATATATTTTAACATAATGCCTCCAATCTTTAATAAATGCAATCCAGTAAAAATACTGGATTGCATTATTATTAATATATTTATTAATTATTTTAGTAGTGAATTTTTTCTATATTCCATAAACCTTGAGGACTTAATTCAACACCAGATAATCCAGCGTTTGCACCAACAACATTATTCTTAACAAATAATGGAACTATCGGAGCTTCATCCATTATATACTCATGAAGTTCATTGTATATTTCAATACGTTTATTTAAGTCAAGTTCTTCTCTTGCTGATATAATTAAATTATCAAGTTTTTCATTGTTAATTCTTGAGAAGTTCATTCCACCAATGTTTTCAGAATAATAAAGTGGTGTTAATGTTGAATCTGGATCTGGGTTTGAAGTCCAACCTAATATTAATGATTGCTCTTCACCTTTCATACATACATCAATAAAAGTACCCCATTCATACATTTCAATTGTAGCATTAATTCCACTTTCCATTAAATTAGCTTGAATAATTTCAGCTATTCTTTTTCTGTCATCTCCTGATGTCCAGATTGTCATATCAAACCCATCTGGATATCCAGCTTGTGCTAATAATTCTTTAGCTTTTTCAGGATTAAATTCATAATCAGCAGCTTTAAATCCTAACATTGAAGGAGCTAATACAGATTCAGCAGCAGTTCCTGCACCGTCTATTGCAACTATCATGATTGCTTCTTTATCAATTGCATAGTTAATTGCTTGTCTAACTAATTTATTGTCAAATGGTGCTTTTTCATTATTCATTGCGAAAAAATCTACACGTGTAGATGGTTTTTCGTATAATTTTAAATCAGCATTATCTACAACCTTGTTAATATCCATAGTTTGTAATGAATGAATAACATCAACTTCTCCAGTTTCTAAAGCTATAGTTCTTGAAGCACCTTCAGGAATAACTTTAAATGTAATTCTTGAAGTTTGACCCTTATTATCTTTATCAAAATAATTTTCATTTTTTTGTACAACTACTTTATCTCCTGAAACCCATTCTACAAATGTATATGGACCAGAGCCGATAGGATTAGCAAATTCGTCACCTGATTCAACATAAGCTTTAGGTAAAATTGATGCTCCAGCATGAACTAAAGTATATAAGAATGGTGCAAATGCAGTTTTTGTTGTAATTTTAACTGTATATTCATCAACAATTTCAATTGATACAACTTCAGCTAATACATGTTTAACTTTTGGCATTTCTTGCGATCTCTCTAAACTAAATTTAACATCTTCAGATGTCATTTCACTACCATCACTAAATTTTACGCCTTCTTTGATTTTAATAACCCATTCTGTATCAGATGGTTGATCCCAAGACTCTGCTAAATCTGGAACTACTTCAAAATCAGTATTTAATCTGAATAATCTGTTAAAGAGCAAGAAAGAAACGGCCTCTGATTTTGTATCATTATGCCCTTGAGGGTCTAATGAAGTAATATCTGAATCAAGAGCTATTGCTATTTCATCTTTAACCTCTTCTTTTGCTTCTTCTTTTGGTTCTTCTGGTTTTTCTTCTGTAGCTGCTGGTTTTTCTTCCGTAGCTACTGGTTCAGCAGGTTTTGAACATCCTGCTAAAGTACCTAATACTAAAACCAATATTAATGATATTGCCAATAATCTTTTTAACATTTTTACATCTCCTTTATATTTATATTTTAAAAGGTCCAACCTTTTAATATCTTCTTATAAAATCAATTAAAACTTTTTCAAGTTGGTAAACTGATTCAATCTCCACATATTCATCATCACCATGCCAGTAATTTCCTTTCGCTCCAAACTCCACAATTGGTATTCCTTTTTCTGCATAATATCTTCCATCTGATCCGCCATGTTGTGCTACATATTTAATTTTTTCATTAGGAATAATATTTAATAATGATTCACTTAACCTCTTAATATTACTATTAGTTGGTTCGCCATAAACTCCTGGCTCAATGGCACTTACTATTACTTCACCATCTACAATATCTTTAATACTTTTTATTATTTCTTTTGGTTCTAAATGAGGCACATATCTGATATCAAGCCCGATTTTACATTTAGCAGGAACTCTATTATAAATATCACCACCATTAATAACAGCTAAATTAACTGTAGAAGCATCATAAAAATCTGATCCCATATTCATAATTTCTAAATCCTTAATTTTATTAAAATTTTCAATACTTTTTAAAATCGCATTTTTACCTTCCCAAGGCCTTGATCCATGAGCTGAAATACCATGAGATATAATATTCATTCTAATAATTCCTTTTGACTGAATTGAAATTTTTAAATTTGTTGGTTCAGTACATATTACAAAATCTCCTAAATATCCTTGTTCAACTAAATGCTTTGTACAATTTTCGCCTCCTGTTTCTTCATCAGAGACAAGTTGAAGCATTATTTTACTATTTAATTTTTCATCTTTTAATTTAATAAGAGCCTGCATCATTGCAACGCACCCGCTTTTCATATCTGCAGTACCTCTAGCAATTAATTTGCCATCTTTTTCAATTGGAGTAAACTGATTTAATTTTCCACTTACAACATCTAAATGTCCATTTAAAATAAGTGTTTTTTCACCACTACCAATTTCGGCAATATAACTTTTGTATCCATTATTAATTATTGTTTTACCTAAAATACCATTTGCACTTAAATAATTACTACAATAATCAACAACTTCATTTGCAATTTCTACTGTAGAAGAATCAAATTTAACTAATTCTTTTAATAATTCTATTGAATTCAATGTATCACTCCCTTTTTAAATATTTGCCAAACCAATTAACCATTTCATTAAATCTTCTTTCTTTACTTCTAGGTTTTCCCATAACAACCAAACCATGATTCTCACCTTCAAATAAGCAAAGTTTAGAATCAATCCTTAAATAATTTAATGCTGAGTACATGTTTAATGATTCAGTATAATGACATCTGTAATCATCTTTACCATGCACAAATAAAGTTGGTGTTTTAACATAATCGGCATATGTTATTGGAGACTCCACAATATATGCATTCATATCACTCCAAGGTGTAGCATTATTTCCCATATATTCATAAATGAATTTATATCCAATATCTGATGATGTAAAAGCTGTTATCATACTGCTAATTCCTCTTTCTGAAACAGCTACAGAAAATCTATTAGTGTGACCAATAATATAATTTGTCATATATCCACCATATGAACCACCAGTAACTCCAAGCCTTTTTTCATCAAGATTTTCATATTTTTTTAATACTTCATCAGTAAACTTCATAAATTGCTTAAATGGTTCTTTACCAAATCTTCCTCTAATATTTGAAAATTCATCACCACGTCCATCACTACCCGTAGGATTGAAATAAAATACAAAATAACCTTTAGAACATAATAGTTGAATATCATGTGAATATACATCAGAATATATCATTTTAGGTCCACCATGAATAATAAGCACTCCAGGATAATTTTTATTTTCATCAAATGAAGTCGGTTTAAATACATATCCATCAAACTCAATATCTTCATAATCAAAATTTAATTTCTTTGGTTTTGATAATTCATATTCTTCTAACCATTTATTATAATCTGAAACACATTTTAAGCTTCCATTACTATAAAAATATAATTCA
>JAYEHA010000427.1:0-1570 GCA_034659335.1 Bacillota bacterium | reverse complement strand
TTATCTCTATTAAACATCACTGGAATTTCTTGTTTTATTAAATCACTTGTAAAATTTAAAAACGCCTTACCTTTATCAATAACATCTTCAAATCCAATATTCATAAACGTATTATTTATTACATTTAAAGTAGCAGCATTACCATCAACTTCATCCATAGTTAATGACTTTCCACGATATAGTAACTCATATGCAATAACTTCTCTTTTATCATTTAAAATAGGCTGCCTAGCAATAAAGATATCCATAATCACCTCACAATATAAATAACAATTGTACTTAGATTATATACCCAATTAAAAATTATTTAAATTTTTTTTTGCATTTTTTAAAATACTTTTTTCATCTAAAGTTAATAATTTTCTATTTTCCATTACAATCCGACCATCAATTATCGTATCCGTTACATCGCGTGATGATGCTGAATACACTAATGCTGAATATATTTCATCATCATTAGACAATTCAATAGGATTATAAATGTTGTTTAAATCAAGTATAGCAATATCAGCTAATTTACCTATTTCAATACTTCCAAGCATACTATTTTTTCCCATAGCATCTGCTCCACCTAATGTAGCCATCTCAAAAACAGTTTTAGCATTCATTATTGTTGGATTATGAAGTCGCGGTTTATGAATAAGTGCAGCATTTCTCATTTCTCTAAACATATCTAAATTATTATTACATGGTGCACCATCAGCACCTAGAGAAACACACGCTCCCATTTCTAATAATTCAGGTATCTTTGCAAATCCTGAAGCTAATTTAAGATTCGAGTTAATACAATGAACTATTTTTGTTTTTGTTTTAACTAGTATATTTATTTCTTCTTGATCTAAATGTATACAATGAGCTAAAACAAGTTTTTCTCCAGTTAATCCTAATTTATCTAAATATACAATATTTCTCATTCCATGCTCTTTTTCTACAAGTGCAATTTCACCTAAGTTTTCTGAAGCATGAGTGTGTACCATTAAATCATATTTATCTGAAAGCTCTTTTACACCTAAAAGTAACTCCTCGGTACATGACACTACAAACCTTGGCGCTAATGCATATTCAATTCTTCCATTTGCAGTTTTATGATATTTTTTAATTAAATATTCTGCTTCATTTAAAGATTCTTTGTAATTCTCCATTAATTCATCCGGTACACTTTCACCGTGATCCATCATACACTTTCCAACTAAAGCTCTAAAACCTGTTTCTTTAATAGCTCTAAAAGCTGCTTCAGTATGATTTACAGTTTCCATATCTATAATCGAAGTAGTACCACCTTTAATAAGTTCTGCTATTCCAATTAATGAAGAAGCATAATTTGACTCATAAGTATGCTTCGCCTCAAATGGCCAAATTTTATTTTGAAGCCAATCTAAAAGTTGCAAATCATCTGCCTTTCCTTTAAACAAACTTTGAGTCAAATGAATATGAGTTTGAATCAAACCTGGAATTATAATTTTTCCACTCGCATCAATTACTTTTGCATCTTCAACATTAATATTTTTATTAATCTCACTAATTTTATTATCAACTATTAAAATATCATTATTAATAATTTCCCTTTTAT
>JAYEHA010000426.1:0-1572 GCA_034659335.1 Bacillota bacterium | reverse complement strand
TTATTATGATTTTCTAAAAATTTTTCATAATGCTTATTACATAAATCTCTATCAATTAATTTTAAATCTTCAGTTACATTCATAATTAAAAATGCTGAATATAAATCTCTTTGTATTTTTTTACCATTCAATATATTCCGTTTTTCATTAAGTTTTTTCTTTTTATAAGTATCATCAAGATGATTATATTGACTAGCTTTAACTGTCCAAGTATTTATTTTGTGCATTTCTTTTTCTTGATAAGTTAATTTTCTATTAATAATTTCTATTAATTTTGCTGGTGCTTTATTAGCTAATGATTTACCAAATCTTTTCTTTTTGTTAATTTTACCAGTTTTTTTATTAATTGTTGTCTTTTTAGCTCTTCTTTGAAGTCTTTTAAAGTTTATATCTTCTACATATACAACATTTCCTAAACTAATAATATAGTTAGCTATTTTTTCATGAGATTGTTTTTTTAGAACTTTTTGTTTTCTCAAAAGTTCTATTAATTTATTTTTTGTTTGAATATATTTGTTTGAATTATTCCATTTAAGTTTTTGATTTCGATATTTAATGCCTGTTCCATTACTTTTTCCTTCTAAAGAATTAAATGATGCACTATCATATTTTTTAAATTTCACTTTAACCTTAGGGGTATATAATTTCTTTTCAAAAGCTTTAAAACAACGAGTTGCTATTTTTTGAGCAGTAAAACTATCAATATTTTCTTTAAAATGTTTTTGTATTGGTTTTACAAAGTCATGAAGTGAATATTCCGTTAATCCAAATTCTTTATTTATTTTTATAAAGTTTTCAGTTTTTTTGTTGATTTATCCATTTTTAATGTTTCTTGATAAATTTTACTCTGCTTTATGCGCCTATATCTTTTAAAAAGCTCATTAAGGCAAGCATTATAAATTTGTCTACTAATATCAAGTCGTTTGTTTAAAATATCTTTTTGATATTTTTCAGTATTTAATTTTAATGTTAAACAAATTGTTTTTTAATGTTTTCTATTCTTAAAATTATAATTTACCATATTATAAAATTTTCCGGAGTATTCCTCAATTTCTCGCAGTACATTAAAAATTACTCCATCTAATGTTAGTTTCATTAAACTCACCATATATATATTACAAAGAACTAAAGTTTGCTTGTCAACAGATTAATCGAATATATTTTTGTTGTTAATGTGCTTTTCTAGGCAATAAAAAAATATAACTAAAATTTACAATTAATTATATATCTTTAAGGATATTTTAAGAACTCTCCAATTCTTCGCTATCCAGCCCACCACTGAAGTAGTGGGCTTTTCGCTTATTTTTGTAAAAAGTTCTGCTAATACTAGATCTAGAAGTTTAAAAGAGTATATTAGGTGTAATGATCCAGAGTATGCAATAAGAATCTCAACTAAGAATTTTGGATTCGATGGCGAAATAAAATCTGTAGCACTTTATGCAGCATATTGTATTAATAATTAATCAGTGAAAACATGTCTTAAAACAAAATTACCTGAATTAGTAATTTAGTTAAGTGCAATGATACGTCTGTCTAATTTTGTAATAATGAATGATGAGATTTCAAAAATTG
>JAYEHA010000425.1:0-1583 GCA_034659335.1 Bacillota bacterium | reverse complement strand
TCTTAATTTAATTAATTTTTTATAAAAATTTAAAACAGATTTATTATTATCAATTTGTTCTTTAACATTGATTTCTTTATAATTAGAATTAACTTTAATCCAAGGCATATTATTACTAAAACCAGCATTTGTTTTATCATTCCATTGCATTGGTGTTCTAGAGTTATCTCTTGATGTTAAATGTAAACCTTTTAAAAATTGATTTTTAGGTATATTGCCATTAATCACTTTTTCATTATAATTAGTTTGAACAGAAATATCTCTATAATCATATAGTTGAAAATCAATTGGATTTGTCATTCCTATTTCATCGCCATAATAAATAAATGGAGTTCCCTTTTGTGTCATTTGTAAAGTTGCTAACATTGTTGCTGATTCATAATTATATTTAGAATCATTTCCTAATCTTGACACTGTACGAGTAGTATCATGATTAGAATAAAATAACGGACACCATCCATCTTTACTTTTTATATTTTGATATCCACTCATATTATCTTTTATATCTTTAATTAAATCAATCTCTACTTTCTCCCACGGTTTCTCACCAATACCAACTGAATGATAATCAAAATGAAAGGTCATATCCAACTCTTTACGATTAGGTGCTGTATATATTTTTTGATTATGATAGCTAATACCACCAGTTTCACCAATTAATACTATCTCTTTTTTAATATTATTATTAATTTTTTGCCTTAATTCTTTTATATAATTATGGACTTCTGATAAATTTTGAACATATTTAATAAAATCACCATATTTTTCTCCATCTTTTATTTCTCCATCAGGAAAATTACAATCTTTTGCAAGATGATTTATAGCATCAATTCTAAAACCGTCAACATTGTTATCAATCCAAAATTTTATTATTTCAAAAATATCTTCTCTTAAATTTTTATTTTTCCAATTAAAATCAGGTTGTTCTTTAGAAAATAAATGCAAATAATATTCATCTGTAGTTTTATCTAATTCCCACGCACTTCCACCAAAAAACGAACCCCAATTATTTGGTGGTTTATTATTCTTCGGTGTTTGCCATATATAATAATCTCTATATTTATTAGATTTATTTTTTTTACTCTCTTTAAACCATCGATGCTCATGCGAACTATGATTAATTACTAAATCCATAATTAATTTCATATCTCTTTTATGAATTTCCTTTAATAAATATTTAAAATCATTAAATGTTCCAAATTCTTCCATAATATCTTTAAAATCAGAAATATCATATCCATTATCATGATTAGGTGATTTATTAATTGGATTTAAATATATTACATTTACACCTAAATCCTTAATATAATCAAGTTTTTCAATTATCCCTTGTATATCTCCAATTCCATCTCCATTGCTATCATTAAAACTTCTTACATAAATTTGATACGCTATAGCTTCTTTCCACCATTTTTTATTCATTAGACACCTTAGTTCCTTAATAATTCTAAAATTTCTTCCATTCGCGTTCCTCTCGAACCCTTTAACAGCACTATCGCATCTTTATTAACTAAAGAATTAATAACTTTTTTAAATCCATTTTTATTTTCAAAATAATAACATTCATTAAAGTTATATTTTTT
>JAYEHA010000424.1:0-8438 GCA_034659335.1 Bacillota bacterium | reverse complement strand
TAAAACTGATAATAGAATTTTTAATGATAAAGATATTAGATTGTTTAGAAGTATTAGTATTTTAGTAAATAATCATTATGCAAATAAAAAGATTTCTGAAATTCAAAGTAATACTCAAAATAGTATAATAATTTCACTAGTTAAAATGCTTGAATTGTTTGATAGCTATACTAAAGGTCATTCAGAACAAGTTGCAGAATTATCCAGAAAAACAGCAATTAAAATGAATATTAAAGATGTTGAAGCTGCATATTGGGCAGGAATGGTGCATGATATTGGTAAAATATTAGTAGATAGAAAAATACTAAATAAGGAAAGTAATTTAAATTTTGAAGAATATGAGATTATTAAAAATCATTCTTATTGGGGTTATGAAGTGCTTAATAAGTCAGAAGAATTAAAAGATATTGCAAAATATGTTTTACATCATCATGAACGATACGATGGGATGGGTTATCCAGATGGATTAAAGGGAGAAGAAATTCCTATAATTTCTCAGATAATTGCAGTTGTTGATTCATATGATACAATGGTTTCAAAAAGGGCATATAAAGAACCTTTAACTATTGAAGAGGCGTTAAATGAATTAATAGAAAATAGAGGTACACAATTTTCTAAAGAGGTTGTTGATGTATTTGTTAAAGAGGTTATTATTGATAATAATAAAATTTTAAAAAGTAGAGTTATAAATTAAACCTATTCTAACAGAATGGGTTTTTTATATTTTAACTTCAATTATTGCAATATTCGCTGAGAAGTATTGCAATGATTGAATATAAACCATATGTATGTTACAATTAATATATACGAAATAGCTTTAATTTGAGCTTTTATACTATTGGTAATATGGTTGAAATTATATATTTTATGTATGTATTTGAAGATTCACTAAGAAAAGAGGTCTAATATGGCAGTTGTAGCAGTAAAAGTAGTAGATTTGAAGAAATATTATCAAATGGGTGAAGTTAGAGTAAAGGCTTTACGAGGAACTAGTTTTGAAGTTTATGATGGAGAATTTGTAGTTGTTTTAGGGCCTAGTGGATCGGGGAAGTCTACATTATTAAACATGATTGGTGGTATGGATAATCCTACTGAAGGGAATGTTATATTTTTTAATGAAGAAGTAACAAATTATTCTGAAAAAGAGTTAACAGAGTATAGACGTAATAAAATTGGATTTGTTTTTCAATTTTATAATCTTATGGCAAATTTGACGGCTAAAGAAAATGTAGAATTAGCCACTGAAATATGTAGTAATCCATTAGATATTAATATGATTATGGACGATGTTGGACTTACTGATAGAGCGAGTCATTTTCCTTCTCAAATGAGTGGTGGTGAGCAGCAACGTGTTGCTATTGCAAGAGCGGTTGCAAAAAATCCAAAAGTTTTACTATGTGATGAACCAACGGGTGCGCTTGATTATTCAACGGGTAAAAAGATTCTTAAATTACTTGTTGATGTTAATAAAAAATATAATAAAACTGTTATAGTTATTACTCATAATGCCGCAATTGGAAATATTGCTGATAAAGTAATAAAAATGAGAAGTGGTGAAGTGGAAGAAATTATAATTAATCAAAATCCAATTAGCCCTGAAAGAGTTGAATGGTAATGAATGCTTTAAATATTCGGATTGTACGTAAATTAAAGGAATCTAAATTACAATATTTTGCGATAATGATAGTAATGATGGTTGGGATTTTGATTTATATATCTTTCAATATAGGGATTTATAATTTTGAAAATTCAGTAAATACTTATTATGAAAAAAATAATTTGGCAGATATTACAGCTGAAGTAGTAAAAATTCCTAAGATGAGTATTGAGAGTTTAAGAAAAATAGATGGTGTTAAAAATATTGAAGGAAGGATAAGTTTGGATGTTCCTTTAAACATTAAAGGAAGTGATGAAAAAGTAACAGTTAGAATTATTTCTGTTCTGGATGAAATAGAAATAAATAAATTATATTTAATTGATGGAAATTTAGAATTTCATTCAGATACAGATATATTTGTAATTGAACAGTTTATTGAAGGAAGAGAAATTAAACTGGGAGATATTTTAACTCCACAAATTAATGGGAAAACATATAATTTAAATGTAGTTGCTGAAGTAGGTTCTCCTGAATTTATTTATTTAATGAAAGATAATCAAGCTTTAATGCCTGATTTTAAAAAATTTGGAGTAATTTATGTTTCCGAGAAGTTTGCAGAAGATGCTTTTGGTACAGGAAATTCATATAATGAAATTATTATAGATGTAAAAGATGGTTATAATTTAAAAAAAGTGAAAAATGAAGTAGAAAAAGTATTAGACAAATATGGAGCTAAAAGAGTCATTACAAAAAAAGATCAATTGAGTTATATGATAGTTTCTGAAGAGATAAAAGGTGGTAAAAAGTCGTCAGCAGTACTTCCATTAGTTTTTTTAATTGTTGCTGGAGTTATACTTACAATAATGATAAACAGATTGGTTAAAAGCGATAGAATGACAATAGGAGTACTTAAATCTATGGGCTATACAAATAGACAAGTTTTAATTCATTATTCGAAATTTGCGATTTTTATTGGTTTGTCGGGAAGTATTACAGGCGTAATACTTGGAGTGTTAGTATCAAGAGCTTTTACAGATATGTATTTATTATATTATAAAGTTCATTATGTAACTGTAGAGTATTATATAGGATATTTAATAGGTGCAATAATATTATCATTATTTTTCTCTGTAGGTGCTGGAATACTTGGAGCGAAAGATACTTTAAAAATTGTACCAGCTGAAGCAATGAGAAAAGAAGCTCCTAAAAAGGGAAAAAGAGTAATATTTGAAAATACAAAATTATGGAAAAAATTAAATTTTACAAAAAAAATGGTTTGGCGTAATTTAATGAGAAGAAAAGGTAGAGTAATGTTTATTGCAATGGGTGTTGCAATAACACTATTAGTAGTTATAGTTCCGTTATTTCTCTTTGCACAAATGCCAAAGATGTTTAACGAACAATTTGGGAAACTTCAAACTATGGATTATAATATTGATTTTAGCAGACCTACTAGTATGGATGAAATTGATACAATTAAAAATAGAATAGAATATAATTTAATAGAGCCAAAATTAGAGTATCCATTTGAAATCGAATCAAAATGGAGAAGCAAAATTGTTAGTGTAGTAGGTATGAAAAAAGATACTGTAATGTATCATTTTGAAAATGTAAATGGAGAAAAAATAATGCCTTTTAAAAATTTTGTTTTTATTACAGATGGGCTTGCAAATTTATTTGAAGTAGAAGTTGGTGATAAAATTCAAATTAATAATTATATTCCAGGAAAAGATGATATAACCGTTGAAATTAATGGAATAATAAAACAAAGTTTGGGTTCAAATATATATATGGATATTGAATTTATGCAAAAAAATTTAGTTGATAAAGAGTCGATAAATGGGGTATATATTAATTCTAAGGATAATGTTAAAAATAAACTTGAAAATATTACTAATGTTAGTGCAATTAACTCTTTAGGTGATTTAAGTTCAAGTTTTGAAGAATTTGTTAAAATTACTTCTGCAACAATTTCTGCAATGTTATTTTTTGGATTTATATTAGGATTTGCAATAATGTATAATACTACTATAATGACTATAAATAGTAGAACTTTAGAGTTTTCATCTTTAAGAATTTTAGGAATGAGTAGAGGTGAAATTATTGGGATAATAATTAAAGAAAATTTTATTATTTCGATTTTAGGAGTAATTATTGGAATACCTATATCAATTTATTCATCGCAACTTATAGTAAAAGCTTTTTCAACTGATATTTATTCTTTTGGGGGAAAAGTTGAAATTTCTTCATTAATTTTAGGAGTTATTATTACATTTGCATTTATAATAATTGCTGAATTAGCAGCTTATGGTAAAATTAGAAAAATGAATTTTTTAGAAGCGCTTAAAGAAAGAGCAACATAAGAAATTATTGTTATTTAGAAAAGGAGGAAGATGTAATAAGTTGAGTGGCTTAAAGCATCAAAAATTTATGAAAATATCAAAAAAAGGTAAAATTGTAACGATTGCTATATTAGTACTAATTTTAATGACAATTGGATATTTTATAAATCAAAATGCATCAAAATTAGATGTAGATTATTATACTATAAAAAAAGGTGATGTTAGTTCTGAAATTTCGGGACATGGAAAAGTAAATTCGGATAGTATAATAACAAAATACGCCTTAGTAAGTGGCGAAGCAGTTTATTTTAATTGTGATATTGGAGATTATGTAAAAAAAGATGATGTTATTGTAAAAATTAATAAAGATAATATTAATTTTCAAATAGAAGGGATTAATGCACAAATTGAAAATTTAAATTATATGTTAAAAGAAGCAGTAAAACCTATGGATAAAGAGCGAATTAATAGTTTAGAATATAGTGTTTCATCTGCTAAAATAAGTTTAGAAAGAAATGTAATGGATCTTAAAAAATCAGAAGAATTATATAATCAAGGTGCAATCAGTTTAGATGAATTAAATTTTATTAAAGATCAAGAATCAATTTCAAGAAATCAATTATATAGTTTACAAAATGATTTAGTATATTTAAGAAAATCTGTTAGTTCAAATATTGAACTTCAATATGCGTCTCAAATAGAAGTTTTAGAAGCTAGTAAAAAAGGATTGTTAAAATCACTAGATAATTGTGAAATTAAAGCTTCAATTGACGGTGTTATAACAGAAAAATATATTCAAGAGGGGGAATTTGTTATGCAAGGAACTCCAATTTTTGAAATTACAGATTTTAATGATATCAAAATAATTGCAGATGTTTTAGAATCTGAAATTATGAATATTTCAATAGGTATGGAAGTTATAGTTGAAGATATTGTTACTAATGAAAAAGTAGAAGGAAATGTAATTAGAATTTATCCTAAAGTATATGAAGAGTTAACTGAATTAGGAATTAAGCAAAAGAAAGTAAATGTTGAAATTAAAGCCGATAAATTATCGAATGGATATTTATTAAATCAAGAATTAGAACTAGAATTTATTACAAATAAATTAAATGAAGTAATAAGTATTCCAGTAGATAGCTATTTTGAAGAGAATAATAAATATTATGTATTTACAAATGTTAAGGGAAAAGCAACTAAAAAGGAAATTACTATAGGCTTAATTGGAGATGATTTTGTAGAAGTTAGTAGCGGATTAAAGATAGGCGATAAAATTATTGAAGTTATGCAAAATGAAATTTTAGAGGGAAGTAAAATTAATTAAAGAATTAATAAATATTTAATAATTTAATAAGAATATTGTCACATATCTAATATATAATACGGTAAACTAGTATTAAAGAGGTGAAAGAATGGGTAAAAAGATTATTAGTATTTTTTTAATAGCATTAATGATATCTTCAATTAGTGCTATTTCGTTTGCTGATAGCATTGTATCAATTTCATTAACAGAAGCTGTCAATAAAGCAATTGATACAACGGATTCAATTGATGATTTAGATAGTCAAATGGAAGATGTTTGGGAGCAACATAATGATATGCTACAAGTAAAACATCAAATGGAAGATATGTTAACTGCTTTGAGGAGATACGAAGATTTATATGATAAGAAATATGTTGATAAAGAAGCGTTGACTCCTATGGAAGAAGGAACGTTGACGAAGTATCAAATGATGTTTGGAGAAACACCGCCTAAATATAGTGGGCAGGAAATGTTTGAACAATTTATTAGAAATAGGGATTTTCCTCATTATCAATTATGGGTAGCTCATGAGCAAATGAGAAATAATAAAAAAATGATTCCTATTATGTTGGAATCTAATGTAAAAGAGCTATATGTTAATATTTTAAACTTAAAAGATATTTTAGTAAGTCAAAATGAGTATACTAACATATTAAAGGAAAAATATGAAAATGCTAAACTTAAATATAACTTAGGACAGATTTCAGCATTCGAATTATTAAATGAAAAAACAAGTTTTTTAATTCAAAAGTTGAGTAATGAAAAAATTGAGAATCAATTAATAGTATTAGAACTTAATTTTAAGCAGTTGACTGGAATTGAAATAAATAGTGAAATAGAATTAACTTCAAATTTGTTTAATTTTAAAAAAATTGAATTAGAAGATATTAGCTATTATGAGTCGAAAGCCATTACAAATCGTATGGAAGTAATAAATGCAAAGTTAAATTATGAAATGGAAAGTAGAGAAGCAGATATTGCTGCTGAGTATTTATCAAATTCATTATTAACTGATAGATTAATTTATGATTCAGATGAACTTGATGCAAAAAATGAATTTGATGAATCAATATTAGATGTAAGAGAAGATGTTATAAAAGCATATTTTGCAGTTGAAGAATCATATGAAGATTATAACTTAAAAGTGGATGATTATTTTAAAGCAACTGTAGATTTAAATGGTAAGAGAATAATGTATGAAAAAGGTATGATTGATAAAAATACTTTTGCTATGGTAGAATTTGCGCATGGAATGGCAAAAAATTCCTTGATTTCTGCTAGCAGAACATTAAATTTAAATTATGAGAAATTAGAAAATGCTTCAAGTTTTGGACCTGGATTTGAAAGTAATATAGGAGGTTATTAATGATTAAAAAAATAATTAGTTTGATAATGATTGTAGGAGTGTTATTTTCGTTTTCAATTACTTTTGCGGATGAGTTAAATGTAAATTTAAGTTATGAAGATGTTTTGGAATTGGCTATTTCTAATTCAAATAGTTTGGATACAATTGATCAAAAAATATTATTGGCAGAGAGATATTTAAAATCTGCAAATAGTAGATCAGATACTATAAAAACAAAAGGCATAGTGTCTGATGCACTATTACTTGAAAATGGGAAGATAAAAGAATTAGTACCTTCTCAAAAAAATAGGGAATTAATTGATTTAAAAGAAACAAAAATAGATTTAATTGAAGACTTAAAAATAGATGTTATTGAAAAATACAATGATGTAATAAATAAAAAAGAAACAATATTGTTTAAAAATCAAGATTTAGTTACAGCAAATAAAGAGTATGATCAAAAAGAAATTGAATATAGTTTAGGAATGATAACTAAGAATCAGTTGTTTGAATATGAAATTAATATTAAAAATTTAGAGTTAAACATTAAAAATTTAGAACGAGATTATAGAAAAGCTTTAATTGAATTAAATCGTTTAATTGGTTATCCTATTATTACACAATTAAAGTTAGAGAGTAAAGTTGATATCAATATTGAAAGATTGGAATATGATTTAGACGTAATAATTGCTAAAGCTATTTTAAATAGTAATACAGTAAGGACTGCAAATAATGATTATTTATTGAAAGATTTAGAAAAAACTGTTGTTAATAGATATTCAAGATATGAAAGACCTGATAGTTATGAAGATATTGAAGATGATGTAATTGATTTACTAGAAGATTTTTATGATTCTAAAATTACAGAAGAAGTTAATGTGTATACAGATTATTATAATTTGTTAAATCTTCAGGTAGATGTTGAAATTTCAAGTCTTAATTTAGAATTAGCTGAAAAACTTTTAAATATAGAAAAAATCAAATTGGATAATGAAATGTCAACTTATTTGGTTTATAAAAAAGCAGTAGATAATTATAGGGATATATATAATGATATGAATGATAAGGAATTAATGCTTTATAAAGCTAAAACACAATTTGATTATTATATTGATAAATTAGATTATGAATTTGAGAGTTTAATTATTAGATAAATTAAAAGGCTATTATTGGCCTTTTAATTTATCAAAAAAGTAAAAAGGAAATAGCTCCCCAAGCTATTTCCCAAAGAATTTAAAGGATAAGAAAAGTATAATATAAGATGTCTGTATTAATCCCCCCCTATACATAAATGCATAAGATTAATTTCTTCTATATACTTTCTAGATACATTATACTAATTAGGAAAACGTTTTTCAAGCTTTTTTTTAATTATTTTGCTTAATTTATTATAGTCCTGAGTATAATAGTTTTAACTATAATAATTATGCGTGCTATGCTGAATTTATAGTGATGTATGGAAGATTTTTTTGAAAGGAGGAGAGGGCGAATAACTTTTATTTTTGTTTTCGCTAAAAAATTATGAAAAATAAAGCTGGAGATCAGTCAATAGTAAGAATAGCAAATCAGAAAACTATCGTTGAATATTTAAGAAAAAAAGGTCCAACATCAAAAGCGGAGTTAGCTAAAATTTTAAAAATATCGAAACCAACTGTAGCTAAAAATATTGAAGATTTACTTTTCAATAAAATTCTTTATGAATATGGAGAAGGAATCTCATCTGGTGGAAGAAAACCTTTATTAATTGCATTTAATCCAAGATATAAATATATTTTATCATTAGAAATTAATATTAATCATCCTATGATAGCGTTATTTGATTTAGATGGAAAAATTATAAAAAAAGTGAAA
>JAYEHA010000423.1:0-1598 GCA_034659335.1 Bacillota bacterium | reverse complement strand
TCACATCACTATACTCTTCATCCATAATCTTAAAAAATATTTGATATCTATATTTCCCTCTTATTTTACTATGTAATGCTTTATTAGGGCCAAATATCTTCACTTTATTTAAATTTATTTCACTTTCAATAAGTTTTTTAAATCTATTAGTATCATCTATTAGCCACTTTTCATTTTCACTGTAAAATATAATGTTAATTAACTTAACAAACGGAGGATATTCAAATACATTTCTTATTTTTAACTCTTCTTTTAGAAACTCATCATAATTATGCTTACTCGCTGCTATTAATGCAGAATGATCTGGTTCATAAGTTTGAAGTATAACTTCGCCTTCCTTATCTCCCCTACCAGCCCGACCCGCAACTTGAGTTATTAATTGAAACGCTCTTTCTGATGAAGAAAAATCAGGGAAATTAATTATTAAATCAGCTGCTAATATTCCTACTAAAGTTACATTTTCAAAATCAAAACCTTTAGTAACCATTTGTGTACCTATTAAAATATCATAGGTTTCATTTTGAAATTTTTCGATAATATTATCAATAGAACCTTTTTTTCTAGTAGTTTGACTATCTAATCTACCTACATTGGCATTAACAAATGTTTTTTTTGTGATTTCTTCAACTTTTTCAGTTCCTATTCCAAAAAGTTTGAAATATTTACTGCCACAACTTGGACACAATTTCGGAATATAAGTTTTATAACCGCAATAACTACATTCAGCAACGTTTCTGCCTTTATGATAAGTAAGAGAAATTTCACAATTCGGACATTCAAGTGCATATCCACACTCTCTACAAGAAACAAATGAAGAGTATCCCTTCCTATTTAAAAAAATAATTACTTGTTCTTTACGTAGCAACCTATCATTAATTGCATCATATAATTTTTTACTAAAAATACTCTTATTACCTATATTTAATTCTTCACGCATGTCAACAATTTCAACTAAAGGCATTTCCCTATTATTAATTCTTTTGTCTAAAGTAAGTAATTTCATTTCTCCATTTTTAACTTTACTATATGATTCAATTTGAGGTGTCGCTGAACCAGAAATTAATACACCTTTATTCTTCATAAGTTTAAATTTAGCTATTTCATATGTTTCATACTTAGGATCTCTATTAGATTTATAAGTGTTTTCATGTTCCTCATCAATTATTACCATACCAATATTATTAAGCGGAGAAAAAATTGCCGACCTTGCTCCAATTACAATATTTTTTTTCCCATTTTTAATATCAACCCATTCATCAAATCTTTCACCAAGTGATAATTTAGAATGAATAATTGCTACTTTTTCACCAAATCTATTTACGAATCTTTCAATCATCTGAGGTGTAAGAGCAATCTCAGGCACTAATATAATACAAGATTGATTCTTATTTAAAACATCTCTAACTAAGTGCATATATATCTCTGTTTTGCCACTACCCGTTACCCCATGAAGCAAGTAATTACTAAACTTATCTTCTTCTAATCCTAATTTAATTTCGTTATAACACTTTTCTTGTTCACAATTTAATTTTTTAAAAATATCTTTTTCAATATTAAAACGAAATTCAATCTTCCTTTTATCACGTACAGTTAAAATT
>JAYEHA010000422.1:0-8488 GCA_034659335.1 Bacillota bacterium | reverse complement strand
ATTTGAAGTTAAAGGTTTTAGATTGTTTGATAAAGTTATATACGAAAACAAAGAATATTTTATATTCGGAAGACGAAAAACAGGATATTTTGATATAAGAGATTTACAAGGAAACAAAGTGAATAAAGGCTCAATAAGCTATAAGAAATTAAAATTATTAAAAAGAAGAGGAGGTGTGCTTGTGGAGAAACGTATAATATAGAACAATAATATACACGTTTCATCTCACGACTGAAGTCGCGAGTATCCACGAGCTAAGTTTATGATTAAAAAAATAATGCTTTTAACAATGTTTTTAATAATTTTTCCAACTATTTCATTTGGAAGTATTGTTTCTTATGAGGCCGGTATAGTAGGAGATCCTACTATGGATGATGGTGTTAATGAATATAGTGAATATTTCTTTTTAACAGGGGAACCTATACTTTTAACGGGAACATGTGAAGTTTCGGATATTCCAGATAAAGATCAATATAGTGTTACTTATTCATTTGATTTATTTAATATAGATAAAAACATTACTTTGACTAGAGAAATCACTTATGATGTAATACAAAATGTTGATAATGAAATGAATCAAACTATTTATAAGGCTGATATTAATAAGATTGATGAATCAATAGATGTATCTGGTGTTAGTTATAATTTAGGAAGTTTTCTATTTGATAGATCAAAACTTATTGATAATACAGCAGCAGTTGATTATTATTCAGGTAATCTTTATTTTGAAAGAAAATACTATATTAATGGTGATGCAAAAGTTAACGAAGGTATAGTTAAACATGAGATAAATTCATTAACTGATATTGGATATAATCATTACTGGGGAGAAAGTGAAACGTTAATTTTAGAGCATACAATAAAGAAGTTTGATTTATCAACTGATAAAGTGCCTGTATGGAGTGGTACAATTACTACTAAAAATTCATCAATTGATAAAAAAAGATTTAAGTATAATCAGACAGAAGCTCAAAACATTTCTTTTAGAGGTAGCTATATAAAGAGTGATACGATGGAAAATATAGTACAATGTACTTATAATTTGCCAACTGTAACGAGTGGTTCGACAGATGAAAAAAACAGAGTGGAAAGTGAAAAAAATCTTACTAAAGATGTAATTATAAATTATGAAAGTTTAATAAGTCCAAAGATAAAGGATATAGGTGGACATTGGGCTGAAGAAAACATTTTTCTTTTAAGGTCGTTGGGTATATTTACTAATTCAAATGAGTATTTTGCACCTAATTCAGAGATGAATAGAATAATGTTTGGTAAAGCAATTGCAAATGCTTTAGCGGATGTTGAAATTTCAGATTTAACTGATAAAATTATAAGAGATAGAAGTGCTAATGAAAAATTATTTTCTGATGTTGAAAATGATGATTTAGATTATGATTATATTAAATTTTTAAAAGAAAAAGGAATTATTGTAGGAGAATATGGAGAGTTTCATGCGTATAGACCAGTATCAAGGGCAGAAGCTGTTAAAATAATGGTTAATGCATTAGGACTTGAAAATCTAGCTCCAATGCCACCATATACTACATCTTTTGTAGATGATAAGGAAATTCCTAAATGGGCGAGAGATTCAGTATATGTTGCAAATGAAATAGGACTTATCAGTGGATATCCTGATGGTACATTTAGGGCAGATGTACATTTAAATAAAGCAGATGGAGCTCAATTAATAATGAATTTTATTAAACATATTAAAGATACAATAACGATTGATTATAGAGAAAAAATCATTAATAAATATTAAAATATAGTATTTTCAAGGAGTTAATAATTATAAATTAAGAGTGCCAAATTATAAAACAAATAAAAGAGAGAAAATACTTTGAAAAATATCTTAATCATAAAAAAAGAAATAATATTATTATCTGTAGGTGGATTTGATGAAAAAGAGATGGAATATAAAGTGGGTACTGTTGAAAATTAATCACTTATTGCAATTAGTTAATATTAGCGGAGGGATTATATGGAGTATATAAGTGTTAAGGAAGCAAGTGAAAAATGGGGGATTACTGATAGACGTGTTAGAGTTTTATGTAGCGAAGGAAGAATAGAGGGAATAACTAAAATAGGACGTAGTTGGGCGATACCTAATAATGCAGTTAAGCCGATTGATGGAAGAAAAATACAAAATGTTAAGTATATAGAGCTTGATTATGATTTTAGTGAAATTGATGAATTGAAGATGAAGATAGATAGTTATAGACCGTTACCACTAAACATGACTAAATTGCTTCATGATAAATTGGTAGTAGAATGGACTTATAATAGTAATGCAATTGAAGGCAATACTTTAACTATATCTGAAACTAAAGTAGTATTAGAAGGCATTACGATTGGTGGGAAGAGTCTTGTTGAGCATCTGGAAGTAATAAATCATAAAGAAGCAATCCTTTTTATTGAAGATTTAATTAGTGATGAAGAACAATTGACTGAATGGAATTTGAAAAATATTCATGCATTAATTTTAAAAGAAATAGATAATGATAATGCTGGGAAATATAGAAATGAAAATGTAGTTATAAGTGGTGCAAGTCATATACCACCAAAGTACTATGAACTTGATTATCTTATGCAAAAATTTATTAAGGAGTATCAGAAAGAATGGAATGATTATCATCCGGTTGTTAAGGCGGCATTAGTGCATGGGGAGTTTGTTAAAATACATCCATTTATAGATGGCAATGGAAGAACAGCTCGTTTAATTTTGAATTTTGAATTGATGAAATATGGTTATGTACCAATAGTTGTTAAAAATGAACGACGTGCTGAATATTATAATGCGTTGGATTTGGCACATATGACGATGAATTATGGACCATTTATTAGATTGATTTCAGAATTTCTTATTGAGTCAGAAAGATTGTGGTTATCAGTGCTTGATTGAAAAAGAAATATTAAGAATTAAAAGTGCTCTTGTAAAAGAGCACTTTTTCTATTAGGAAAAGGTTTTTTTTATTTCTTGACAATTCTATAAATGCTATATATAATCTTGTTAGGAAACCGGTTACAAGTGAATTTAAGGTATATAATTATTAGGAGGGAAATAATGAAAAGAAATTTAGCGTTAGTTTTAATATTGGTGTTAGTATTGTCAACTTTAGCATTTACTGGATGTTCTCCAAAAGAAGAAGTGGCTGCACCAGCTGAAAAAGAAGTTGAAAAAACTGAAGAATCAAAAGAAGAACCAAAAGAAGAAGTAAAAGAAGAACCAAAAGAAGAACAAGAAATTGTAATTTATCAAAATAAAGTAGAAATTCATGAGCAACTTACAGAATTTGCTGCTAAGTATACTGATGAAACAGGTGTTAAAGTAACAGTTAAAACATCTGGTGGAGATTCACCATATGCTGAGAATTTAAAAGCTGAATTCCAATCAGATCGTCAACCAGATGTCTTTGTTATTGAAGGTATGGGTGGATACAATACTTGGAAATCAAAATTAGAAACTTTTAAAGGTCAAGAATGGATGGATTTAACAGAATTAGAATTTGTAGTTGAGGGACAAACATTTGGGTTCCCAGTTGCAGTAGAAGCTTGGGGAATGGCATATAATGCTGAAATTTTAGAAAAAGCAGGCGTTGATCCAGCAAGTTTAACTTCTCAAGAAGCTTATAAAGTAGCATTTGAAAAAATTGATTCAATGAAAGATGAACTAGGATTAGATTCAGTAGTAGCTATGGCAGCTGGACCAGATATGAGATGGGTAACAGGTCTTCATAACTTTAACGGATATTTATCTGCTGGTTTAGAATATGGTGATACTACAGTATTAGATAAACTTAATAATGGTGAAGCTGATATGGATCGTTTAACTGAATATGCTGATTGGGTAGAATTATTATTTAATTATGCTGATAAAGCAGTATTATTAACAGGTAATTACGACTCTCAAGTAGGACAGTTTGGAGTTGAAAAATCAGCATTTATTCATCAAGGTAACTGGATTGATCCATGGTTAATGAGTAATGGTGTAGAATTTGAAATGGGATTTGCTCCTCATGCATCAGTTTACGGTGAGCATAACGCAATATTTATCGGAGCTCCTTCTTATTACGTACTTAATAATCAAAGTGAAAATAAAGAAGCTGTTCAAGATTTCTTAAACTATTTAGCAAGTAATGAAATGGGACATGATTATATGGTAAACCAAGCTAAAATGGTACCAGCATTTAGTAATGTGACATTAAAACCAGATGCACCTCTTTCTTCAAATGTAGCAGAATGGTTAAAAGTTAAAAATGGAGCATATACATGGTTACAAAATGATATGCCTGATGGATTTGGAATGGGAACAATTGCACCATTGTATGAAGCATTTGCAAAAGGTGATATTGATAAAGCTGAGTTCATTAAATTAGTAGCAGCAAAGATTGAAGAAATTAAGTAATTAAGTAATAAATAAAAAGGTGTGATTTTTTATCACACCTTTTTAATAAAGTATAAAGAGAGGTGTTTTGTGAAGAAATTTAAATCAGAACGTTTATATTATTGGTTATTTTTAGCACCAGCTTTGATTGCATTTCTTATAGTTGTAGTTGTTCCGTTTTTTATGGGAATTTATTATTCTTTAACAGATTGGACTGCTGTTGCTGGATTAAAGGCAAACTGGGTAGGATTAGATAATTATAAAGCTATGTTTTCTGACTTCGCTTTTAAATATTCATTTATGAGAACGTTTATATTTACAGGATTAAGTGTAATAACTATTAATCTTATGGCATTAATATTTGCATTTTTAGTAACACGAGATGTTCGTTTTAAGAACTTTTTTAGAGCTGGTTTTTTTATACCAAATTTGATTGGTGGAATCGTACTAGGTTACATATGGCAATTTATTTTTAAAAGCGTAGTTCCTTCTTTAGGTGCTATACTAGGAATCCCTGCTTTAGAAGAACTCTTAATTTTAGCTAGCCCATCATTAACATTATTTGGATTGATCTTAGCATTTACTTGGCAATATGCAGGTTATATTATGATGATCTATGTTGCGGCACTTTTAAATGTACCTGAAGAACTTTTAGAAGCAGCTGAGATAGATGGAGCTAATTTTTGGCAAAAATTTAAAGGAATTACACTTCCGATGATTGCACAAGCATTTACGATCACATCATTTTTAACTTTAGTAAATGCATTTAAACAATATGACATAATTATAGCATTATCTAAAGGTGGACCGGCAGCACTTTATAAAGGTGAAATTGTAAATTCTACTGAGATGTTAGCAGTTCATATATATAATGTTGCATTTAAATATAACAATATGGCTGAAGGTCAAGCAAGAGCAATAATATTCTTTTTAGTATTATCAATAGTTTCAATTGGACAAGTATATTATAATAAGAAAAGGGAGGTGGAAATGTAATGAAAACTAAGAAAAAATGGGTTTCTTTTAGTATTACAGCAATCACATTAATTTTATTTTTAATTACAATGTTTCCGTTTTTCGTTGTTATAATTAATTCAGCGAAAGCATCTCTTGAAATAATTATGAATCCAGTACAAATGCCTAAAGATTGGAGTCAATTATTTAGAAATATAAAAATAATTTGGACAAAACCTACAGTTCGTTATGCTTCAAGTGTAATTTCATCATCAATAATTACAATGGGATCATTACTTACTATCTCTCTCTTTTCTGCAATGGCTGCATGGGTTTTAGTAAGGAATAAGTCAAAGACTTCAACATTTATTTTCATTTTATTTTTAAGTGGATTAATAATACCTTTTCAGGTAGTTATGTTTCCTTTAGTATCACTATTTAGGATGATAAATGAAGTGACAGGAATTCATATGTTGAGAACATATCACGGAATGATTATTGCTTATATTGGATTTGGTTCTCCACTTGCTGTATTTATGTTTCATGGATTTATTAAATCAATTCCTAAGGAATTAGAAGAGGCAGCAATAATTGATGGTTGTAGTAAACCACAAGTGTTTTTTAAAGTTGTAATGCCAATATTAAAACCAATATTTGTAACAATAATTATTCTTAATACAATTTGGATTTGGAATGATTTCTTATTACCTTCGTTAGTTTTAGGGGTAGGACAAGATATTCAAACAATTCCATTAGCAATTCAAAATTTTGCTGGTAGTTTTGTTAAAAAATGGGATTTAATTATGACAGCTGTATTAATGGCTGCAGCTCCAGTAATTGTAGCATTTATATTTTTACAGAAACATATTATTAAGGGAATGGTTTCGGGTTCAATTAAATAATTATAATTATAATAATAATTATTAAAGGGGGCTAATGCTCCCTTTTCTACATAGAATAGAAGGGTCAAAAAGGAGAAAAATGAAAAATTATATTATAGAAGAAAGTAAATTGCCTCAAAACGAATCACATCATGAAACACTTTTCTCAATAGGTAATGGTTTTGTTGGATTTAGAGGTTCTTTTTTTGAAAAAGAATCTAAAACTCAAGGATGTTTTATTAATAATTTTTATGAAGAACATACTATGGAATATGGAGAGAAGTTATATGGTTTTCCAGATATTACTGAAAGTATGATAAATATTCCGGATCCACGAAATATTACTTTTTATGTTGATGGAGAAAAATGTGATTTTAGCGAAGAATATATTAAAGATTTTAAGAAAAAACTTAATTTAAAAAAAGGAATTTTAGAAACAAATTTTATATATAAAAAAAATGGGAAAGAAGTTAAAGTAAAATCTACAGCTTTAGTTTCATTTAATAATAAAAATTTATCATTTATTAAATATGAAGTAACGCCAATTAATTTTGATGGAAACATTGAAGTTATAAGTTTTCTTAATAACAAATCATCTGCATTAGATGAAAAAGATGATCCAAGGGTAGCGAATATTAAAAATGAAACTTTTGAAATAAAAGAAAAAATACTTAATAATAATATTTATGGTTATAAATTTATTACATTTAAAACAAAGAAAGAGCTTACTGTTTTGGAAGAAATTGTTGTAGATAACGGAGATTTTATATCGGCTGAAATATTTGAAGATAATGTATTTAAACAAAAATTAGTATTTAATGCTAAAGCTGAGGAGACTATTAGTGTTATAAAAATCAATGAAATATATTTAGATGAAGATATAAAACAATATTTAGGAGAAGAAAAAACATTTGAATTTCAGCTAAAAAAACAAGGTGAATATCTAGATTCTTTTTGGGAAAGTAGTGGAATTAGTATAGATAATAATGATGAATTGACACAAGGGATAAGGTTTAATTTATTTCATTTGTTACAGAGTGTAAATAAAGAGGGAATAACTGGTATGGCTGCTAAAGGTTTAACTGGAGAAGGTTATGAAGGTCATAATTTTTGGGATACTGAAATATTTATCTTTCCATTTTTTTTATTTACAGATACTGAAATTGCAAAAAAATTACTTATATATCGTTATTCGACTATTCAAGAGGGTAAAAAACGAGCTAAAGAACTCGGGTGTAATAAAGGTGTTAAATTTCCTTGGAGAACAATAAGTGGCAAGGAATGCTCTGGTTATTATCCTGCTGGTACTGCACAATATCACATTAATGCGGATATTGCATATGCAGTAGATATGTATTATAAAGTAACAGATGATAAAGAATTTATGAAAGATTATGGCGTTGAAATTTTAGTTGAAACTGCAAGATTTTTCTTAGAAGTGGGATATTTTAATAAAAAGAATGAATTTAGAATTGATGGTGTAACCGGTCCTGATGAATATACGGCTATAGTTAATAATAACTACTATACTAATAAAATGGTAAAAAGAAATTTTGAAAGTGCGTATAAATACATTAAAAAGTTTAAATATAAAAATATTGATAAAAAAGAAATTAAATTATTTAAAAAAGCATATAAAAATATGTATTTACCATTTAATAAAAAATTAAAAGTAATACCGCAAGATGACACATTTTTAAATAAAGAAAGATGGGATTTTGAAAATACAAAAGAAGAAGATTATCCATTATTACTTAATTATCATCCGTTAAAGTTATATAGACATCAAGTATGCAAACAAGCTGATGTATGCTTAGCTGACTTTTTAGTTGGGGATGATGTAAGTAGAAAAATTAAAAAAAATAATTATGACTATTATATAGATATAACTACTCATGATTCATCGTTATCTTATAATACGTATTCAGTTATTGCGTGTGAAATCGGATATTTAAAAGAAGCATATAGTTTATATACTAAAAATGTGAGATTAGATATTGATAATTCACATAATAACTCTAATCATGGGATTCATACTGCAGCGATGGGTGGTTCATGGCTTGGATTAGTATATGGATTTGGTGGTATGAGAATTAATAATAAAGGACTCTTTTTTAGTCCTAAAACTATTAGTGAATTAGGCTCTTATAGTTTTATTATTAAATATAAAAAAGGAACTTTAAAAGTAAGTGTTAGTTTAGATAATATCAAGTATGAGCTAATAAAGGGAAAGAAAATTATATTTTATAGTAACACTAAAAAGATTAAA